>CAYPTV010000107.1:0-8393 GCA_964413505.1 uncultured Bifidobacteriaceae bacterium
ATACCGGCTGGGACATCGGGGCATTTGCGAGCATGGCGGCGGCGGATTGCGACCTCATGCTGTTTCTCGGTGCCAACACGCATTTCAAACGCGCGGGCTGGCTGCGCCGGCTGATGGAGGCACATGAAAAATTCGGGCCGGGCCTTTATGGAACTTCCGCGTCCTATGATATTTGTCCTCACATTCGGACCAATGGTTTTTTGTGCCATCCAAAACTGGTCGCCGACGCGTGGGCGAAAAACCGCTCTGATAAAAAGCCCCGCCACCATTTTGAACTTGGAAAAACATCGCTTGCCGCCACCGCTGCCGGGCAAAATCTTCCCACAATCCTGGTGACATGGGATGGATTTTACTGGCAAGATGAATGGCGCAAGGCCCCGGACATCTTCCGGCGCGGCGATCAAAGCAACTGCCTGATTTATGACCGGCACCACGAGATTTACGAATCCAGCAGCCCGGCGCAAAAAATCAGGCTGGGAAAAATCGCCGATGGAAACAAATTTGAATACTATCGCGCCGCCATTGAAACGCGGCTTCAGCACTGGTTCAAACCAAGGAAATGATCTTCGCTTGCGAACCCGCCCCGCTTAAAATTCCGCATGAATCCAATTTTGAGAAAAATTCCGTTCACCTACCCGTGGATACTCGCAACCGCCGTCGGCAACGACGTGAAGACGGTTTTGGACGTGGGCTGCGGCACCGGCGATTTGATGGCCATGATTGCCAAGGGCAAAAATTGGGACATCACCGGTGTGGAGCTTTTCGACGACAGCATCAAGGCTGCGGAATCAACCGGCGCTTATAAAAAAATCGTCAAGGCCGACATCACCAGACTACCCCGGGAGATTATTGATAAAAAATATGATGTGGTTTTTTCATCCATGGCTGTCGAGCACATTCCGAAAGCCGAAGCCCTGGCGCTCATCAAACAAATGGAGGACATGTCCCTCAAGCGCACGGTTGTCACAACCATTGTTGGATTTTACGGTTTTTGCCCGCTCGACTCGCACGGCGAAGAAAAAAACCCTTATCAAGTCCACGTTTCCGGCTGGGAACCTTCTGAATTCCGCAAAATGGGTTATGTGACGCGCGGCCAGGGTCTCGCGCTGGTTTGGAAAGAAGGCTCCGGGGTCTACACCGCCCCGCGATTTTTGCGTCCGTTGCTTTTTGGATTTTCCCTGCTACTTTCACCGCTCGTCTATTATGAAGCGTCTCTCGGCGTGGCTCAAATTGCCTGCAAAAAAATCCAGTCCATAAAATAAATTTCACTTCCTGAAATGGCCGGCGGGAAACTTTGCGATGCTGCGTTCAATGGCATCCCACGTTTTTTTTGCGCGCACGTTCCAGTCCCATTCCAGCCCGGCGGCGAGTGCTTCCTTGCTCATCGCGGCGTAAAGTTTCTCGTCGGTCAGCAGGCGGTGGATACAATCCGCCAGCCCCGCAAAATCTCCCGGCGGCGCCTTGAGCCAGCCACGCGGATAATAAACGCGCAGCGGCGGCAGGTCAAAGGACACGCCCGGCAGCCCACAGGCCAGCGCCTCCGCCGACGCCATGCCGCCGACTTCAAACACGGCCGGATACACCACGACGCGCGCGGATTTTATGATCTTGTATTTCTCCACGCCGTCGCGGAAGCCGAAAAATTCCACGTTCTTCGCGATGCCGAGTTTTTCCGCCTTTGCCTTGCACGCCGCGTCGAGCGGGCCGGAACCTATCATTGCAAGGCGTGCGTCCGGCTTTTTCTGCGTCAGAATTTTCCACACATCCATCAGTTCCATCGGTCCCTTTTGCGGATGCAAACGGCTGATGAAGACGGCGTCAAAAGTTTTTTCCGCCGGTTCCGGCACGCTTTGCGGGATGGTCAGATCCACGCCGCCTATCACGGCATAAACCGATTCCGGCGAGCGTCCGTCGGCGATCATCGTGTCACGGTCCTGCGGCACGGTGGTCAAAATCATTTCCGCCTCGCGCAGACAGCGTTTGTAAATCGCCTGCTGAAACGGACGATAAGCCGTGAACATCAAGCCCGGCCCGGGCTGGCCCGAAAACCATTTCGGCGCGAAGAAATAAAGTCCGACAACAAGCGGCGCGTCGGGATAACGCTTCTTCAGCCGCATGGCCGGGATGCAGCTCGGATGAAATTCCGACGTGGCCATGATGAGATGTTTTTCATCCGGTGAAAATTTTATTTTGTCCACGCCACGATTACCCTTGAGCATCTGCCCGAGCCACCAGAATGGGCGGCCAAATTTTTTCAGATGATCGGCGGGCCAGGTGACATGCTCGATGCCTTTGAGTTCAAACCAGTCGCACAATTGCTTCGCGCCTTCGTTGCCATAGACAGTGACCTTGTGATCCTTGCTCCAGCGGCGGATGCACTCGACCATGATGCGGTCGCCGCCGCTCAAGGAAATGGGCGGCGGCACAATGGTGTTGGCGATCCAGTGGATGTGCATTGACGCGCACAATCTAGCGGCAGAAAAGCGCCGGTGTCCATCGGCAAGTGTGGACGAGGCGGCGACCGACGGCTAGACTTTGCGGACTCGTTTGCAAATGCAAAAAATTCTCGTCACCGGCGGCGACGGACTGCTGGCGCATCAATTGAAACAAATTGCGCCGGGCGATTTTGAATTTCATTTCTTCGGTCACGCGGAGTTCGACCTGCTCAATCCCAAGCTCATGGCACAGCGGCTGGCGGAATTGCAGCCGCAAATTGTCATCAACACCGCCGCCTACAATCTGGTGGACCGCTGCGAAACCGAGCGCGAACTTTCATGGTCGGTCAACGCCACCGCGCCGCAGCAGCTCGCGGAGTTGTGCGCGGGGAAAAAAATCCGGCTCGTCCATTACGGGACAGATTACGTTTTTGACGGCGCAAAAAAATCGCCTTACGCGGAAACGGACGCGCCGAATCCATTGAACCATTACGCCGCCGGAAAATTCGCAGGCGAACAGGCAGTGCTGCGCGCTTCGCCGGAAAATCTCGTGCTGCGGACGAGCTGGGTTTTCGACTGGCATCCGGTGCAGACGAAAACATTTGTCCACACGGTCTTAAAAGCCGTGCGCGAATGCCGCGCCTTGAAATCCACTACCGACCAGGTTTCCGTGCCGACATTTGCCACGGATCTGGCGCAGTGGACTTTGGAATTGTTGCGGCGAAATTCGGGTGGATTGTTTCACGCGGTCAATGACGAGGGCGTGAGCCGGTTTGACTGGACGAAAATCATTTTGGAGAAAGCCGTCCGCGCGAAATTGATTTCCGCCGCGCCGCCGGTCGAGCCCGTGTTGAGTTCGTTTTTCAATTCCGCAATGCGCCGGCCGGATTACACGGTGATGAGTAATGAAAAATTATCGGGGCTGCTTGGGCGCGATCTGGGTTCATGGCGCAGCGGCTTGAGAAAAATGCTCGCGCAGATGAAATGATTTCGGTTAGCTTTTCCGCCCATGTCCACAGTCTGGCAACAAATTGAAGCGCGCGGAATTTTTGAAATTCCCGGGCTGCCGGGCGTTCGCGTCGAGGCGCTGCCGGTTTTCAAAGACGCGCGCGGCAGCCTGCATGAGCTGTTTCGCGCGGACGAAATTCCCGCCGGGTTCACGCCGCTGATGGCTTGCTCGTCGTGGTCGCATCCGGGCGTGACGCGCGGACCGCACCAGCACGTCGGGCAGGATGATTATTTCACTTTCGCCGGGCCGTCAAATTTCACCGTTTATCTTTGGGATGACCGCGCCGGTTCCGCGCGCGAAAAAAAAGGGTGGTTCATTTTGACCGGCGAACAGGCACCGACGCGCATCCACGTCCCGCGCGGCGTCGTCCACGCTTATCGCAACACGGGAAATGTTTCCGGCCTCGTCGTGACCGTCACGAGCCTGCTTTTCAAGGGCGAAGGCCGGCGCGATCCGGTGGATGAAATCCGCCATGAACTGAATCCAAATTCACCCTACCAGCTTCCGCCATCATGATCACCGAACGCACCAGTTGCCGCACTTGCGGCTCGAAAAACCTCAAGCTCATCCTTGATCTCGGAAAGACCGCGCTCGTGAATGATTTTCTAAAACCGGAAGAAGTCGCCGGCTATAAAATTTCCCTGCCGTTGCGCGTGGTGCTTTGCACCGATTGTTCGCTCGTGCAGCTCGGCGACACGGTTGATCCGAAAATTCTTTACTCGCACTACGCCTACGTCACGTCCACGTCCAAGACGATGGACATGCACCTGAATAAGATGATGACGCATCTGCTCTCGACCGCGCGGCTGGGCTCTGGCTCGAAAGTTTTGGAGATCGCATCCAACACCGGCGTGTTCCTGAAAAAATTCAAGGAGCAGGGCTGCGAAGTCCTCGGCATCGAACCGGCCGGCAACATTGCCGATGTCGCGCTGGCCACGGCCATCCCGACGCGGAAGGAATTTTTCAACGCGGCGAACGCAAAAAAACTGCACGCGGAATGGGGCGATGCAGACTTGATTTTGGGCCGCCACGTCTTCGCGCACATTGACGATTTGAAAAATTTAGTCGCCGGCCTGGCCGAAATTTCGCACGCGGAAACGTTGATCGCATTTGAAGTGCCTTATGCTGTGGATTTCTTCGAGCACACGGAATACGACACGATTTATCACGAGCATTTGTCCTATATTTCCGTCCGCGCGGTTGAGGCGCTGGTGAAAGATTCGCCGTTCATGCTCTCGCGCGTGGATCATTATCCGATCCACGGCGGCTCAATTCTTTTTCATCTCCGCCATCGCGCATCAAAAAACAAGTCGCACGCAAGCGTGGCGCAGGCGATTGAAAAAGAAAATGAGATGCGCCTGGCCGAACCAAAAACATGGGAGGCTTTTGCTCAGCGCGTCGCGCACATCCGCTCGGAACTTCCCGCGCTGTTGCGGAAATTGAAATCGCAGGGCAAGCGCGTCATCGGTTACGGCGCGTCGGCCAAGGGCAACACGCTGTTGAACACCTGCGGCATCACGACGGCGGAACTGGACTACATCATTGACAACACGCCGTTCAAGCAGAACAAGATCGCGCCCGGTTCGTGGATCCCGGTGCGCCCGCCGGAAATGTTGCTGACCGACCAACCGGATTATGCGCTGCTGCTGGCGTGGAATTTCGCGCCGGAAATCATCAAGCGCGAGACGGTTTTCCAAAAGCGCGGCGGGCGGTTCATCGTGCCGATACCGGAACCTCGCATTGTGAATCCTGAAAATTAATTGCAGCCTATACAATCAAGGGCTTTATGAAACAGATCGTGATGTTGGAGGCAATGCACTGGAATGAAAAGAGCTGGGCCAGGGTCATGTCCCATGCTGGCCGTGTTTCGCTGGTGCAGCTTGAAGGATACAGTTGGACAGGACACACCGAAGTCTGGCAGGAAGGGCGATGCGTCCATTGCACGCCGCCAAAAAGAGAACCCATCCAACTGGGACATTTTGATCAAATGACCTTTGGATCGGTTTTGGCTTTTACGACGATCAAGCGCGCCTGGCCGGTAATGAAATCGCAACATACCGACCTGGTCATCGCCAATGCCAATTCCATGGCGATGGCGGCTTTGTTTTTTCGCACCATTGGCAGGACGCGCAAAGTAGTTTGCCTGGTGGGCGATTATTTTCCGCTACAGGGCACATTGGCGGTTCGCGTTTACCGGCGCATCTGCGGTTATCTGACAAATTGGCTGGCGCAACGCGCGGACGAAGCTTGGTTCATTTCACCACGCATCCCGATGAACTCGGCTAATCCGCACAATTTTCTTGTGCCGATCTGGATTGACGATGCCGCTTCCACACGCTCCCCACGGGAGGAAATTGGCTACGTCGGCATGCCTTCACCGGATCACGCATTGGAAATGTTGTTTGAAATTTGCCGGAAGTACGGCTATCGGCTGAACATCATTGGTGATTCGCCATACTTGCAAACAATCAAATCATCAGCCCCGTCCGGAACGGTTTTTCACGGATTAATCTCTAATCAAGCCAAGATCGGTGCCATTCTTTCCCGTTGTTTCTGCGGTTATGCAATCTATCGCAACACCGGCCCGCAGAATTACAGCTATTATGGCTTCCCGTCAAAAATACTTTCTTATCTTACCAATAACACGCCGGTTGTTACCACTGACACCGCCCATTTTATGAACGTCATCGAGAAATTTGGCATCGGATACGTGGTCGAGCCGCAATTTGAACAAATCGAAAAAGCCATCCTTGACCTCAAGACGCGACCAGCGGAATTTTATGAAGCCATCAGCCGCTTTCGCGCAGCTTGGAACGCCGACGTGGAAAAATTCCACCAAGAACGGCTTGCCGTTTTATTGGAAGACAAAATTTGAAAATCCGCTTTCTCCGATGGCTTTCTTGACAGACGCACTGTCACATCTAAACTGCACGGCTTGTCAAGTTGAACGAATAATCTGGCACAGTGTCAATTTGACCGAAACCAAATGAAGAAAAACGTCAACACTCCTGCGATCCGTCGGCAAGGTGTTTTTGCGGCTATGTTGCTGGCTGCCGTGCTGGCGCTTGTCTTTTGGCGCAGCTTTCTTCCCGGCTACGTTCATTTCTCCAACGACGGCCCGCTCGGACAGCAAAATGTGAACTGGTCCAAACTGCCGGGTGCCCTGACCGGAATGTGGGATGATTTGAACGTGCTCGGTTTCAGCGCAGGGGCTTATGGCTTCAGCATCAGCGGGGGGTTGGTCTGGCTGCTGGGGCCGGTTGGTTACGCCAAATTTCTCGCGCCCATCGCACTGTTCATCGTGGGGATTGGCGCATGGACATTTTTCCGCAGGCTGAAACTCTCACCGCTGGCAGCCACCCTCGGCGCGCTGGCGGCGATGTTGAACACCACTTTTTTCTCGAACGCCTGCTGGGGCACGGCGTCGCAACAGATCGCCCTGGGCATGGATTTTTTTGCGCTCGCGCTCATCGTCTCCAATTCCGATGAAACTTCCTGGCTCATCCGCTGGACGCGGCTGGCGCTGGCCGGGCTTTGCGTCGGCGTCAACGTCATGGAAGGCGCGGACATCGGCGCGCTGTTCAGCATACTGGTCGCGGCGTTTGTTTTTTTCAAATCATTGGCGGACACCGGCAAGCCGGCGATGATCCGGGTGGTTCGCGGCATCAGCCATGTGGCGGTCGTGGCCGTCTTCGCCGGATTGATCGCCTTTCAAACCGTGCTTTCGCTCGTCGGCTCGCAGATTCAGGGGGTCGCCGGAACCGGACAGGACACGGAAACAAAAGCGGCGCACTGGGACTGGGCCACGCAATGGAGCCTGCCAAAAAAAGAAACCTTGAGCCTCATCATTCCGGGTTTGTTCGGCTACAAAATGGACACGCCGAATTATATGCCGCCCTCATTGCAGGATGCCTATCGCGGCGGCGCTTATTGGGGCGGCATCGGACGCGATCCCGCGAACGACCGTTTCATTGACAGCGGCGGGCAAGGTTCCCCGCCCGATCCGCAATGGATGCGCCAGACCGGCAGCAACTATTATTGCGGAATTTTTGTCGTCCTCATCGCGGTCTGGACCATTGCGCAATCTTTCCGCAAAAAAAATTCTCCGTTCGCGCCGTCGCAAAAAAAAATCATCTGGTTCTGGGCGGCCGTGTTGTTTGCGTGCCTGCTGTTCGCGTGGGGAAGGTTTGCGCCGTTTTATGCGCTGCTTTACAAGCTGCCGTATTTCTCCACCATCCGAAACCCGGACAAATTCCTCATCTTTTTGTCCTGCGCCGTGGTGATTTTATTTGCCCATGGCATTCATGCGATAAGCCAGCTTTACCTCAATGGAACTTCCGCGAAATCCTCCGACCCTCTCACACAACTCAAAAACTGGTGGGCAAAAGCCGGCGGCTTTGATCGCAAATGGACTTTTGCCTGCGCCGCTATCCTTGGCGTCAGCGTGTTCGGCTGGTTCATTTACAATTCGGAAAAGCCAAACCTCATCCGTTACCTGCAACTTGTTCAAGCCCCCGGCGATCCAAACGCAACCGCCGCGTTCAGCATTTCTCAAGTCGGCTGGTTTATTTTGCTATTCACGCTGGCGGCGGGGCTTTCCATTCTGGCCATTGCCGGGGTATTCTCCGGAAAACGCGCGAAGCTGGGCGGGATTTTGCTCGGCCTCCTGCTCGTCATTGACCTGGGCCGCGCCGACCTGCCGTTTGTCATCCACTGGGATTATTTCCAAAAATATGAAATCGGCTCGCTCAATCCCGTCGAGACTTTGTTGAAAGACAAACCTTATGAGCATCGCATCGCACGACTTCCATTCCGCTGGCCGGAGCAATTTCAAGAATTCGAACAGCTTTACGGCATCGAATGGACGCAACAGCATTACCCATACTACAACATCCAGTCGCTGGACGTCATCCAGATGTCGCGGGAGCCGGCAGACCTCGCGGCATTTG
>CAYPTV010000108.1:0-8361 GCA_964413505.1 uncultured Bifidobacteriaceae bacterium
CACGCCGCCCGTGTTCACAAAGAGTTTTCCGGTGCCGCCCGGATTCAACATGGCAATGCCCGAGTTGTTGAAATTGTTGGTGTTCACATTCAGAACGCCTTTGTTGGTCAGCACTCCGAAGCTGGCGGCGGCCATCGGCAGGTTGTAGTTCACGTTGGTGCTGGGGCCGATGATGGCGTTTGTCCCCGCGCCGGGCACGTGGGGGTTCCAGTTGGCCGCCGTGCTCCACTCGCCGCCACTGGCCGGGCCGATCCACGTGGCGGTTTGCGCCGGCGCGGCAATCAGCCCAAAAGCCATCAGCGCAGCAACGAGTCCGGTGGTTCCGAAGAATTCTTTCATGTGCAAAGGTTGATGTGACCAGTCAAAATCTGGACGCCGGTGGTGGCGTCTTCTTCAAAAGCAATTCGGTTTTTCAAATTCTCACGGCGTTTCCAGCAGATAAAAATCCTGCGGCGCGTTTGTGTCGAGGACGTTGGTGATGTTGAAATTGCCGCTGCCGTCAAACTGGTTGGTGAGCAGCCGCGTCCAATTGGTCAACGGCGTGTCGAGATTGGTTGAACCGAGCAGATAGAACGTGGCGTTGGACACGCCGCCCGTGCCGCTGAAAACGAGATTGCCGCCGGTGAGATTGATTCCGCCAAAGACTGGCGGCGCGGGGAGTTGCACGATCAACTGAATCTGGCCGGGCGTGTTGGTGCTGACGGTGCAGACAAAACCTGCGGGCGCGGAGGCGATGGTCAAGCTGCTCATCGTCAAAGCGCCACCGTATGCGAACAGCGTGTAAGTGCCGACGCCAAAGCCGCCGGGGTTGGTGATGTTCAGCAACCCGCCCAAGGTCAGATTGCCGGACACGACTACCTTGTCGCTGGCGGTTCCGAGGGCGAATTGCAGCACGGTCTGGTCGCTCAAATCCAGTTCATTGCTGATGGTCAGCGTGCCGATGCCGTCGCCGGGCGCCAGTGTGGCGCCGTCGTCCAACGCCGTCAGGCCGCCGATGATGCCGCTGCCGGAAAGCGTCGCGCCGCTGGCGACAAAAACCTGGTTGGTGCCGGTCGCGCTGCCGGTCGTGTTGTTGACCTGCAATGTTCCGGCGCTCACGGTCATGCCGCCGACGAAAGTGTTGCTGCCGGTGAGTGTCCAGATGCCGTCGCCGATTTTTTCAATGCTGGTGATGGTATTGGTGTTTTGCTCGGCGATGATTCCGGCAAACGTGGCGTCGGTGTTGGCGCCGCCGATTTGCCAGGTGAAAATGTTTCCCGCCGTTGGGCCGCCGAGCAGCATGGTCGAACTGTCGCCGGACAGCGCGCCGATTTGCAGCGTCGTGCCGTCCGGATCAACCGCGCCTTGAAAATCCGCATAGGTGTTGTTGGACAAATTGAGCGCGGCGCCGGGATAGCCGGTGAAATTCAGCACGCGGAATTCGCCGCCGCCGGTCACGTTGATCGCGCCGGTGAACGCCGACCAGTCACCGTAGAGGCTTGTCCGGACGTAGGGCACATGGAAATTCAACGTGCCGCCGCCGTCCAACGAACCGTAAAGATCGCAGCGCGAATCGGCATTGAGCGCGCCGGTGGAGTCCGCCGGCACAATCAAATTCCAATAAGAGCTGTCATCGTTGTTGGTATTGTTGAACATTGAGAGCATGCCGCCGTTGAGCGTGACGGATCCCGTTCCCAAACCGAACTGATTGGCGATGTCATTGGTCAGCAAAACGATGCCGCCGTTGATGATGACGCCGCCGCCAAAGTTGTTGCTGCCGCTCAAGAACAGCGTGCCGGAACCGTTCTTGACCAGTTGCGCCGCGCCGCCCAAGACCCCACCGCCGATGGTGTAATTCAAAATGGAGTTGGTGATGAGCACCTGCGCGGGCTGGACCGCGCCGGAGATGACGACGTTGCCGTTGGTGGAGGTGTCGTCAAAAATGACGGTGTCGAAATTATAAAATTTGTCCGCCGCGCCGGCGTTGAGCCAGTTCGTGGTGCTGGTGTCCCACGCAACGCCGTTGGTTCCCGACCAGACGAGCGTGGCCGGAGGCTGGCCGACCACATCCAGCAGCACGCTGCCGGGCGTGGTGGTGGTGTCGAATGAAAACGTTTGGCGCGAACCTGTTTCGCCGGCCCACACCAGATTTGCCGCGCTGCCAACAGTCGAGCTGCCGCCACCGATGAGTGTGTAAGTGCCGGTGGCCAGATTGCCGTTGAGCAGATTCGGCACGACCGTGTTGACGCCGCTCAAAACCAGCGCGCCGCCGGAAAGCGAAATCAAATCGTTCACGCCGCCGCCGGGAGTCGCGACTCCGGCGAAATCGAAGTCCAGCGTGGCGTTGGTCAACGCGAGACCGTTGGCGATGGCAAGCGTGCCAACCGTTCCGGGATTGATGTCCGCGCCCGGCGCAATGGCGGTGCCGGGATAAAGCGCCGCGCCGCCGCCAATCGCGCCGTTGCCACTGAGCGTTCCGCTAACCACGATCAGCGCGTTGGTGCCGGTGCTGCCGTTGACGATGAGTGTGCCGTTGCTGACGATGGTCTGGCCGGAATAGGAATTGGCACCGCCGAGCGCGAGCGTGCCCGCGCCTATTTTGATCAACGAAGTCGTGCTGCCGACGGTCTGCTCGGCAATGGAGCCGGCAAAACTGGAGTCGGTGCCAAGCGCGCCAATCCGCAACGCGACGGCGCGTCCGCCGGTCGGCCCGCCGCGCAACGTGGCGGAAGCGGGCGCGTTGATCTGGCCGAAGTCCACCGTGTCGCCGCTGGGATCAATGATGCCGGTGAAATAAGCGTTGATATTATTGGAAAGACTCACGGTTGCACTGGCAAATCCGGCATAACTGCCCATCCGGAAATCGGCGCTTGCGTCAGGCGTCATGGCGATCAACGTGCCGGTGAAGGCGGAGCTGTCATAATCGAAATCGCCGCGGACGTAGTGGTTGACCAGAGTGAAAGTTCCGCTTCCGGTGAACACACCGGTCGCGCCGCCGCGTTCCGGCAATTCCATGACCGTGCTGCCGCTGACGGCGAGATTGTTCGACATCGTGCCCGCGCCGGGAAGGCCGGTTCCCGCATCAAACAAGTTCAGCCGCGTGCCGTCGCTCAAAGTCACCGCGCCAGTGCCGAGACCATAAACGTTTGCGTTGGTATTTCCCAACAACAGCGTGCCGCCCTGGACAAAGGCGCCGCCGGTGAACGTGTTGCTCGTGCCGATGGTCAGAATGCCCGCGCCGGATTTGGACAACGCCATTGTGCCGGCGAGCGAACCGCTGCCCGCCAGGGCGTAATTTTGGTTCGCGGCGACGTTGACGGATGCCGGTGAGAGCGCGCCGACCAGATTGATCGCGGGATTGTTCGAGCCAGTGTCGTCAAACGTGACGATGTCTCCTGAACCGAAGCTGACAAGGTTCGTTCCATTCAGCCAGTTGGTGCTGGCGGTGTCCCAGTTGTTGGCCACGCCATCGCCGTGCCAGGTCAGATTCTGGGATGCGCCGGTCGCCATCACCAGCACGCTGACGGCGTTGGTCATCGCCGAGCCATCGCTGGCGTGGACGTAAAAATTAAAACCGCCGAGGCCGGAGAAATTTCCCGCCGTGGTGAATTCCGCCGTGTGGCCATCCGTCAGCAGCGCGACCGTGCCGTTGCTCGGGGCAAACGCGGCATAAACCGGGCTGACATTGGTGAACCCGCCGGTGTATTGCCGCAGATCAACATCCACGAGGGAATTTTTCGGCGACACGGCATGCGGCGCTGCGAGCCAGTTCAAATAATTTTCCAGCTTGGTGTAGCCGCCGGTGCCGGGCGTGAGGCTGTCAGCCACGTTGGGATTTGATCCCATCGCCAGCTCCCAATAATCCGGCATTCCGTCCTGATCGGTGTCGAGCGGCGCAACGCCGCCGTTGAGCACGCCAAAACCGCCATTACCGAGACCGGTCTGGCCTTCATTGTTGTAAAGGCTGCTCGGCCCGGCTGTCCCCACGCCATAGCCGGCGGTGCCGTTACCCAAGGTTTTCACCTGGCTGACAACCAGGTCATCCAATTGGTCATGCGGCATCGCGCCCGCCCACGAGAGATCGTAACGGGCGGCAGAAGCTGTCGAATAAACTGTGCAGTTGGTCGAAAGCGACGACCACGGCATGCTTAACACCGGGCCGCCGCCGCCGGGGCTGATGGAACTGCCGTTCAGCACGCCGTCGTTGTTGTTGTCACGCAAATTGCCGGTCGAATAAATGCTCTGATTGGCGTTCATCTGAAAGAATGCGTCGCCGCCAGACGGGTCGGTTGGGCCGGTGATGAAATAATTGTTGATGATGTCGTGGCGAAAATTGCCGCTGGTGTCCGCAACGGTGTAACTGGCCTGGAAATTGTATTCCGTGTTGTTGACAAAAATCGTGTCAATCTTTGCGAGCGGCTGGCGGTTGTGCTCGCTGACCCACAGGTTGTAATACCACGCCATTTTTCCACCGAGATGCTCCGTGTGCGCGCCAAAGCCCTGCTTGGCGGATGATCCGTTGTATGCCGGATCGGCGATGATGGAATTCTGCACTGTGATGGCGTCGCTGCCGTTGTCGCCGTGCGCGTCTATGTTGTTGTAAGGTGAAATTTCGAGCGAAATGTGATCAAAAATCATGTTCGTGCCGTCGCCCACGTTGATGCCGTCTTCGCCGTCACTGGCCGAATAGGGACGGACACGGAGGTAGCGAACGATCTCGTTTTGTTTGGCGCTGAAGGAAACTTCGTGGCCGATGATGGCAATGCCGTCGCCGGGCGCGGTCTGCCCGGCGATGGTCAGGCCGCTGGAACAAGTGACTGCGCTGGCAAGCGTGATGGTGCCGCCAACGTCGAAGACGATGAAACGGTTGCCGGTGCCGACGCCGGTGCGGAACGAACCCGCGCCGCTGTCCGCCAGGGTCGTGACGTGATAAACCGAGCCGCCGATGCGCGCGCCCGTGGCGCCGGCCCCGAAACCGAGCGCGCCGGGGAAAGCGGGGATGTTGGTCTGGAGCGCCGCGACAACCAGATTCAACTGGCCGGGCGTGTTGGTGTCAATCGTGCTGACGGAATTCGCCGGCATCGTGATGTTCAGACTGCCCAAGGCAAGCGTGCCGCCGTAAGTGAAGAGCGTGAACGTGCCGCTGGTGAATCCGCCGCCGTTGGTGACGTTCAATGTTCCGCTCAAATTAAGGTTGCTGCTGACGATGGTGCGGTCGCTGCTCGTGCCGAGCGTGTAATTCAAAATCGCGCCGCTGCTGGCGGTGAAGTTATTGCTGACGGTCAGCGTGCCGACGGGATTTCCGGGCGCGAAAATTCCGCCGCTGTTGATTGTGGCCGCTCCGCCGATGACACCGCCACCGGTCAGGGTGCTGCCGCTCGCAACCGTCACCGGACCGCTGCCCACGCCGCTGCCGGCGGAATTGTTCACGAGCAACGTCCCCTTGCTGATGGTCGTGCCGCCGCTGTAAGTGTTGTTGCCGGTCAGCGTCACCGCGCCGCTGTTGGCCAGCGTCACCGCGCCGGTGCCGCTGATGATTGCGCCCACGGTCAGATTTGCGGAGCTGTTGATGGCCAGCACACCGTTGTTCGTCACGTTGCCGCTGCCGAACCACGCGCCGGTGTTCAATTGCAGCGTGCCGTTGCTGATGGTCGTGCCGCCGCTGTAGGAATTGCTCGTGACCAGGGTCAGCGTGCCGGAACCGGATTGAACCAGACCGCCGGTGCCGCTGATGGCGTTGGCAAAAGTGTTGCTGCCCGGCAGGTTGAAGACGAGCGAGCCGGAATTCTGGATGACGTTGGTGCCAATCGAGCCGGAAGCGGCGCCGTTGCCAAGTTGCAAAACACCCTGGGAAATGATGGTGACGCCGGAATAATTGTTGGTCGTTAAAATCGTCAGCGCGCCGGAATTGGTCTTGGTCAGCGCACCAGTGCCGGAGATTTGGCCAATTCCGCTGAAGGTATAATTAGCCGCCGCGTTCACCAGCACCGCCGCCGGCTGGAGCGTCGCCGTCAGATTCACCGGCGGACTGGCCGAACCGGTGTCGTCGAACGTCACAAAATTTCCGTCGCTGAACACCGCCAGCGCGCCGCTATTCAACCAATTGGTCGTTGTGTAATCCCAAGCGTTGGCTGAACCATCGCCAACCCAAGTGCGTTGCGTGCCGCCGACGGCGGAAACGATCAAATCCACTTCCGTGCCGGTGACGTTGATGGCAGTTTGCAGGCTGGGGCCGGGTGTGCCGGTCACCTGGAAATTGGTCGCGCCGCCGCTGCCCAGCGAGCCGAACTTGATGAGGGAATAAGTGCCGGCGGACAGCGACGCGCCCAGCGGACTGATTTCGATCGTGTTTGTGCCGCCCAAATTCAACGCGCCGACAACGACGATCAAATCGTTGCCCGATGAAGCCGGGTCGAGCGCGAGGTCAAAGTGATTGGTGACGCCGCCGTTCAGCGTGAGATTGTTGCTGAAAGAGAGCGTTCCGGCGGCGCCGACGGCTCCCGGCGAGACCGGGCAATTCGCGGCGGTCACGCTGCCGGTGATGACGCCGTAGCCGGAGAGGCTTTGGCCCGCGCCGAGCGAAATTCCACCCATGCCCGAAATGTCCAGCGCAGCGGCGGAATTGCTCAAGACAATTTGCGCGCCGCTGAACGTGGAGCCGGCGCCGCTCAACGCGAGTTTTCCGCTGCTGATGAAAAGATTTCCGCCGTAGGCATTTTGTCCGCTCAACGTCAGGTTGCCGCCAAGAAGAGTCAGCGCGATGGGTTTGACGCCCGCGATGACGCCGCCGAAAGTGGAATTCGCCGAGCTGTTGCTGAACGTCAAGGTGGATGTGTTCGCCGCGCTGCGGTTGGTGATGATTTGACTCGCCGCGACGCCGCCGGAAGCGAGACCGGAAATCTGGGCGTTGAAGCCGGCCAGATCCAAAATGCCCGCCGTGCCGCTGCCGCCCAGTGTCAGCGCGGTTCCCTTGGGCAATGCGCCGGCATTGCCCAGCAGCAGCAGCCCGGCGCTAACGGTGGTGCTGCCGGTGTAGGTGTTGGCACCGTAAAGCGCCAGCGTTCCGCCGCCGGTCTTGGCAATGTTCGCGGCACCGCTGATGACGTTCGTCAGCGTGATGTTGTGCGCGTTGCCGGCGGTGTCGGCGGCGTTGAAGGTCACCGTGCCGCTGCCCGTCACCATGTTGACATTGCCGGACCAGTCGGCGTTCGCGCCCAGAAGGCCCGGGCTGTTGAGCGCCACGGTGTAGGTGCCGGAATTCAGCACGTTAAATCCGGCGGCTCCGAGATAAATGCTGCCGCTGTTGGTGAAGCGCGCGACCGCGCTCGAAACGGAATTTGGGAAAATCCGGATTCCCGCGGCGGAAAACGTGGAAGCCGAATTCAGCACGCTGAACCAGGTCGTGTAGGAAGCCGCAACCGCGAGATCAACCGTTCCCGCGCAACCCACCGTTCCGCCGGTCTGGTTGTAGCGGATCTCGCGACCCGCCGTGGCGGTGCCGGTTCCCAGCCGGAGGCTGCCCGCGTTCGTCACGATGCCGCCGGTCACAGCCATGTCGGAGTATGAATTCAGGATGCCAACATCAATGCTGCTGGCGGTCACGTTGCCGCCGGTGATATACAAACCGAGCGTGCTGGATTCGGTGTGGCGCCCGACCGTGACACTGCCGAGGTTGGCCACCGCACCGGAAGTAATCTTTAATTGGGTTGACCCGTCGTTGCTGCCGTTGTTGGCGACCTGCGTGGTCTTGTTGGTGATGACGCCGCCGCTGTTGACGACGACATTGCACGCGCGGCTGTTCATGGCCAGCGTGTTGTTGGTCATCACACCGCCGCTGTTGATGTTGATGGTTTCCACCGAACTATCCACGAGTGTGCTGGTGCCGGCGACGTTGAACCCCGCCGCGCCGATGTTCAGCGTGATGGTCGAAGATCCCAGGGTCAGCGACGCGATGCTCGCGGCGGACATCGGCGAGGCGTAAGTCACCGTGTAAGTGCCGGACACGGAAATGGTGGCGTTGGTTCCCGCGCCGGGCACCACGGCTGGAGACCAGCTGGCGGCGGTGTTCCAATCGCCGCTGGCGGCCGAGGCCCAGGTGGTTTGCGCGCGGCCGGTTTCACAGGCTCCCAGCACGATCGCCAGCAAAACCATCCACGCAGGTTTAAACATATTTATAATCATAAAAAGAATTCCTTGTGAAGACCCTGCAAGACGGGTCCCGAATGGCGCATGCTTTTCGTTCGCAGGATTTTGGATGAACATTGGTTCTGCTAGAATTTTACCATGCCCGCCCGGAAAACGCATCGGATGTTTGTCCGAGGTCGCCAGAAAAATTGCAGGCAGCCCGGTGCCGGTGAATGGACTTGTCACCACACAAATATG
>CAYPTV010000109.1:0-8286 GCA_964413505.1 uncultured Bifidobacteriaceae bacterium
TGGACTTCTGCGGCGGAAAACCGCTGAGGATCACGTTGTGCAAGTCCCCTTTGCAGGCCACGGTGACATAAGCGGCAAGCTGGCGCATAAGATTGGCCACCACCAGTTTCGAATTGTTCCTTTTCACCGTGGCGGATTTGCCGCCATCGGCGGTCGCCGCCTGGTCTGCGGTGAGCGTATCCAGCGCCGCCTGGATCACCGGAATACCCGGCACAGGCGTCGTATAGATGTTCTCATTGTTGGTTAGGGCCAATATCACCACTGCGCAGTTGTTGATGAACAACGGGACCGGATTGGAGCCGATCCACGCGATGGAAGGCTTAACGTTCATGACGCCCTCCGATTATTTTTCCTGCACGGTCAGGGCGACAATGACTTTGTGGCTGCGCTTGGCCGTCGCGGAGCGACGCGGTGACAATAGCCCGGCATTTCAATGCTTGTCATTACCCACATTTGTTTCCTTTGAGTTGGAGGGTTTCTAATCCTTCACACATCCACAGCGCGCTGTGCCGGGTCGCCACTGCATTTAACGGATGCTTTTTGCAAGACCTCATTTTAGCTGTGCCGCACGGCCCGCTTGAGCAGCGTGGCCGGAAGGAACCATGACGCGCTGGCGCCGCGCTTTTTTGAAGACGTTTGCCGGGTTTCTGTCCTGGAAATTCAATAGCCCTGTTTGCACAGCCACCAGATGGCGAACATGATTGCGATGCTGATGACTGACAGCCACAACGCGCTGAAGATGAGAAAAGTCGCGGCAGTCATGGCAAATCCGCCAAGACACGGGATTATTTCCTTTTGCTTAAAACCATAAATGCAATAACCGCCAGCAATCGCACCCCAGATCATGGAGACCCATATGTAACGTTGGTCAAGTGAACCAAGTTGTTGGGTCAGTTGACCTAGATGGTTTGTGAGTGAGTCGTCCATGTGCGCAATATGCACCGGACGTCTGGCGCAGGCAACACTTGGCTTCTGGCGCGAGGCGTGATAGGTTTTCCCCGTGAACCGATTCTTCAAGCCCAACCTCGACCGTCATGGACGTCTTGTGCGCGGGGTCATCGGCACAATCTGCCTCGTGCCTGGAATCATAATCGCCGGCGACTATTCATTGTGGGGGCTGATTTTGGTGGTTGCGGGTTTGTTCGCCATTTTTGAATCGCTTCGCGGCTGGTGCGTCATGCGCGCGTGCGGGATCAGGACGAAATTATAATCGCAATATTTATTTTGCCACGCCCCGTGTCGTTGGCGGTGGATTAAACTTGCCCGAATGTGCGGACAATTCAAAGAAGCAACAGATGCTGACTGGTTCAATTCGACTCCTGCGAAGATCTAATTTACTCTGGCGCGCATGAATTTATTGCCGTTCGGAAAACTGGCCGCGCACAAGCCGCGAAAATTTGTTCCTGAAAAAATTGATCTCGGCGACTGGCCGCAGATTGCGCCGCTGTTCAACCGGCTGGAACGGCGCGCCGCCGAGGCCGATAGCGCCGCCGAACTGGAACGCTGGCTGCTGGACTGGAGCGAGCTGAATGCCGCGCTCGACGAGGAGGCGTCGCGCCGTTACATCGCCATGACCTGCCACACCGACCATGCCGAGGCGGAAAAGGCGTATCTTCATTTCGTCGAGCACGTGGAGCCGCAGCTCAAGCCGCGCCAGTTCGCGCTGGAGCAGATTTACGTCGCCCATCCCGGCCGCGATGAATTGCTGAAAATCGGCGACCCAATTATGGACTCCGGTGCTGGCACCAAGCCTGAGCTACGCCTCGCGCTCCGGCTCGAACTTCAAGTCCAACGATATGGAGTTTTTGACCGCGACGTGAAAAATCACGTCACGCTCTTCCGCCCGGAAAATGTGGCGCTGGAGACCGAGGACGCCAAGCTTTGCCAGCAGTATCAAAAACTCATCGGCGCGCAGACGGTGCATTTTCGCGGCGAGGAAAAAACGCTCGTGCAGATGGGCCGTTATCTCGAAGAACCGGACCGCGCGCTGCGGCAGGAGGCGTGGGAGCTGGTGGTGCGGCGGCGCCTGCAGGACGCGGACAAGTGCGAGGAGATTTTCGACCAGCTCATCCAGCTCCGCACGCAGATCGCGAAGAACGCGGGCTTTGCGAATTACCGCGATTTCGCCTTCCGCCAGAAATGCCGGTTTGATTACACGCCGGAAAACTGCTTTCAATTTCACGACGCCGTGGAAAAGGAAATCATGCCCGCCGTCCGCGAAATCCAGCACGACCGCCAGCGCCAGTTGAAACTAGAAAATCTCCGCCCGTGGGACTTGGCCGTGGATCCGCAGAACCGCGCGCCGTTGAAACCGTTCGCCGAAGTTGGCGAGATGGTTGCGCGCACGCAAAAGATTTTCAACCAGCTCGATGCCGAGCTCGCGGCGGGTTTCCAGCAGATGCAGGATCTGAAGTTGCTTGACCTCGACAACCGCAAAGGCAAGGCACCGGGCGGCTATCAATCCACGCTGAATGAAGCGCGCGTGCCGTTCATTTTCATGAACGCCATCGGGCTGCAACGCGACGTGGAAACGCTGTTGCACGAGGCCGGCCATGCGTTCCACGCGCAAGCCACGCGCGACGAGGATTTGTATGCGTATCGCGGCGCGCCGATTGAATTCTGCGAAGTCGCCTCGATGGCGATGGAACTTTTGGGCAACGAGTTTCTCGAAGAGTTTTATCCGACCGCCGAGGCGAACCGCGCACGCAAGACGCATCTCGAAGGCATCATCGGTTTTTTTCCGTGGATGGCGACGGTGGATGCGTTCCAGCACTGGATTTACACGCACGCCGGCCAAACGCGCGCCGAGCGCAAGGCGGCCTATCTACAGCTCATGGATCGCTTCGGCGGCGACGTGGATTTTTCAGGCTACGAAGAAGCTCGGGCGTATTCATGGCACCGGCAACTGCACATTTTCCTGCATCCGTTTTATTACGTCGAATACGGGATCGCACAGCTTGGCGCGTTGCAGGTCTGGGCGAATTCGCGGCGCGATCGGGCGAAGGCATTGAACGATTACAAAAAATCTTTGGCGCTCGGCGGTTCGCGTCCGCTGCCGGAATTGTTCGCGGCGGCGGGCTGCAAATTTCAATTCGACGCGGCGACGATCAGGCCGTTGATCCAACTGGCCGTAAGTGAATTGAAGAAGTTTTGAGTTTTTAGCTGGCTACAGCAGAATTGCGCCAGCTTAAAATTAAAAAAACTTAAAGCTCAAAACTGAAACCGTCAGGTTTCAATACCGTATGCCTTGATTTTGTTGTAGAGCGTCTGGCGGCCGATGCCGAGGCGTTTGGCGGTTTCGAGCTTGTTGCCGTCGGTTTCCTTGAGGATCTGCTTGATGGCGTTGCGCTCGACACCTTCGAGGAGCGTGAAGCTGGAATCAAATTCGCCGGTCGGGATGATGCTGGTCTTGACGTTTGTGACGGAAAAATCACTGGCTCTCACCTCGTCACCCTCGCACAGAAGGACGGCGCGCTGGATTTCGTTCTGCAACTGCCGGATGTTGCCCGGCCAGTCATACGAGGTGAGGCGTTCCTTGGCGTCTATGGAAAATTCGCGGACGGTGCTGTTGGCCTGCGCGGCGAAGCGCTTCAAAAACGATTCCGCCAGCGGCATGATGTCGTCGCGGCGATCTCGCAACGGCGGCAGGTGGACGGTGATCGCGCTGATGCGGTAAAACAGGTCGTCGCGCAATTTCCCGTCCTTGATGGCAATTTCAGGATTGCGGTTGGTCGCGGCGATGATGCGGCATCTGGTTTTGTAGCTCGTCTTGCCGCCAACGGGGCGCACTTCCTGGTCCTGCAGGATGCGGAGCAGCTTGCTCTGCGTTTCAACGGGCATCTCGGAAATTTCGTCGAGGAACAACGTGCCGTCCTCGGCCACGCGGAAAAGGCCGTCGCGGTCCGTGTTCGCGCCGGTGAACGCGCCTTTGACGTAGCCGAACAGTTCGCTTTCGATCAGCTCCCGGGGCAGGGCGGCGCAGTTGATCTTGATGAGCTTGTTTTTTGAGCGCGGGCTCAGCGTGTGGATGAGGTCGGCGACGACTTCCTTGCCCGTGCCGCTTTCGCCGGTGATGAGAACCGTGACTTCGCTGGTCGCGATGCGCTCGACCGTGCGGAGAACGCCGCGCATGGACTGGCTGTGAAAAATGGGTGAAATGCCGCCGCCGCTCGTCAGCGCCTCGCGCAACGACCTGGTCTCCGCGCGCAGGCTTTTGTGGTCCAGCGCGCGCTCGACGGTGACCTGAAGGTTGGCGAATTCAAACGGCTTGCTTAAAAAGTGGAACGCGCCGTGCTTGGTGGCTTCGAGCGCGGCCTCGACGGTGGCGTTTCCCGTCAGCACGATGACTTCCGTTTCCGGCCAGTTTTTTTTGATCAGCGGAAGCAGTTCCAGGCCGTTGGCATCGCCGAGATGGAGGTCGAGCAGAACCACGTCGGGAGCCTCGCCGGTGAACGAGCGTCTGAGGGATGTCCCGCTGGCGACTTCGCTCACGCGATAGGAGCCGGTCAGAACGGCTTTCAGGACGCCCCGTATTTCAGCGTCGTCTTCGACAATCAAAATCTGCTTGTTCATAAATCGCGATTGCTGATGCAGGCCTTTACGAAGGCGGAAAAAATGGCGCGGTGTTCCGCGAATTTTTCCGCCAGCCGCTCGGGATGGAACTGCACGCCCAGCAAAAACGGCAGTTTCCTTGACGCGTCCGGTTTCAATTCCATCGCTTCCACGATTCCGTCGCTGCTTCGCGCCGTCGCCTGCAACGGTGCGGCGGTTTCTGAAACTGCCTGATGATGCGAACTGTTCACTCCCAACACCTGCTTGCCCGTAATCTTGGCGAGGAGCGAACCCGCTGTCAACGTCGCTTCATGCACCAGTTCGTTCGCCTTGTCCAGACGCTGATGGTTCAACGCGCCGGGAACCTGCCGGCGGATGTCCGCGATCAACTGGCCTCCGAGCGCGACGTTGAGCAGTTGATGGCCGCGGCAGATCGCCAGCAACGGCTTGCGCTGGCGGAAAATTTCATCAATCAGAATCAATTCGAGCAGGTCGCGCTTGCCGCCGTCGGGAGAAGGCTCGATGGTCTGGCGGATGGCGCGCGGGAGTTTTTTCGTGTAAAGATCGGGATTGATGTCGTCGCCGCCCGTCAGCAGAACGCCGTCCACGCGCCGGACGATTTCCGCGAGGATTTTCCGGTCGGTCGAAATCGGGGCGGTCACGGGGATGCCGCCGGCCTGAAGCACGGCATTTTCGTATTTGATGGAAAGGCTGGCGGACAAATCGTGGAATTCGACTCCGCGTTTTTCTATGCTTGGCGTGATCAGGATCAAAGGCGGTCTGGCCATCGCGCGGAAGTGTAAAACAATCTGCGAAAATTGTCAGCGTAAAATCACGCCCGACAAAGTTGAGGGCTGGAAACGGCTGCGAATTTCGTCATTTTTCCAGCAGCGCCCACGCGCACCAGAGAATCGGCGCTTCCCCGTGCGGATCGCCAACGGCGCGCGGACGGTCCAGATAATACTGCGTGTCGTCCTTTTGGTTCGTGCCGACGCAGACATCGCGGACGTTGCCGTCGGGATTGATTTCGCCGCACAGGCCGATCCAGCCGCGTCGTGCCACGTCGGCATAGCTTGCATCGAGCCAGCCATGTTGCACACCGATGATCAGGGCGTCGGTGAACATTCCGGTGCAGCTCGTCTCGTCCCATGCCTGCGGATTGTCCACGAGCTGACGCCAGAGGCCGGACGGCGATTGGTAGGTTTTCAGCGCAGTCATCATTTGTTTATACCCGTCCATGAGCCGCGCGTATTTCGGATGGTCGGTCGGGAGCGAACTCAACACTTCTGCGAGCGCGACGGCGAACCAGCCGTTGCCGCGCCCCCAATAATGGTGGCTCACGTCGGCGTGAAAGAACAGCCCGTTCGGCTGCTGCAACTTGTCGAGGTAGGCGGCGAGTTCGGTCGCGGCGTGGTCGGCGTATTTTTGGGCGTGCGTCGCGCGATAGGCCTGGATCTGCAAAATCCCGACCATGAAGCAGTCGTCCACCCAGTAACGCGATTCGCGCGCGGTGCCATCGGGCAGGGGATTCTCCCATTGCTCGTCCGCCTTCTGCAAACCGAGCGCGAGATAGTTTGTGTCGCGGTTCAGCAGATAAATTTCCAGCGGCAGCGCGCCAAAGACGTGGAAATCAACGTGGCGGTTCGTCGCGATTGAATCGGTGCCTTCCGGCGTGACGATGAATGCGTAACGGTCAACCAGCTTTTGTTCCAGCGTTTTGTCGCCCGCGCCGTCGGCAAACCGCAGCGCGCCGAATCCCATGCAGACTTCGGGATAAACAATTTTTCCACCAATTTTATAAACGGGTCGCTTGAGCAGATTTTCCGAGACGAGTTCGCCGACGGCCTTGGGTTCCGCGTTCGTCGGCCAGTTTTGAAAAGTCGCTTGGGCAGGCTGGCCTTTCGTCGAAGCAGAGGAAAAAAACAAAATTACTCCAATTGAAAACGCTGTGGTGGAACAAATAGCTTTGTGCATGGCGATTTTGTAACCCAGATGCCGGGGGATTGTCCAACAAACTTTGCGCGCTAAATTTCCGCGTCGGGGAAACGCTCGCGGATGCGCTGCCGGACGCGCTCCTCGTGCTCCGGCTGCAGGCGTCGGCGCGTGATGAGGCGCTGAACGGCGTCGAGCAATTCCAGCCAGTCTTCCAGCGGCGGGTCGGCGACGGGCTCCCAAGTGTCAAAACGCTTTGCGCGCCGCGAAAATTTCCACTCGCGGCTCACGCGTTGGGCGTTGACCTGGATTTTCTCGCCGTCCTCGTTGACGCGCTTCCAACTGATCTCAGCTTTTGTGGCCATTGAAATTATTCCGGCAAATGGATGCTGGCGACAGCCATCGCGGCGATGCCTTCCTCGCGCCCGATGAAACCCATCAGCTCGTTCGTCGTCGCCTTGATGCCCACCTGTGCCTCGCGCAGGCCGAGCGCGTCGGCGATGCATTTCTTCATCGCGGCGATGTGCGGATAAATCTTCGGAGCCTGGGCGATGACGGTGGCATCCACGTTCACGATCTTGCCGCTGCGCTGGAGCACCTGGCGCGAGGCTTCCTCCAGAAAGGTCTTGCTCGGCACATTTTTCCAGCGCGGGTCGGTGTTCGGGAAAAAATGGCCGATGTCCTGTTCGCCGAGCGCGCCGAGGAGCGCGTCACAGATGGCGTGCATGAGCGCGTCGGCGTCCGAATGGCCGTCGAGACCCTTCGTGTGCGGAATCTCGACGCCGCCGAGGACGAGCTTGCGCCCCGCGACCAGTTGATGAACGTCATAGCCGATGCCAACGTGAACCATGCCGCACTATAAAAATTTTCCGCGCGCTAAAAAAGAAATTTCCAAACACATTTTAGCCGAAGTTGGAACATAGAGTAAAAATGAAGGCATCAATACGGCACGGTAGTTTTAAGTTTCCTTGGGATGAGCCTTTTGTGCGACCGCTACGATGCCATCCAGCTTGGCGATTATTTCCGGGTCAATTTTTTCTTTGTGCACGAGCCGCGCGAGGATGTGATAATCGGTCTTGAGTAGAAGATTGCCATGTTCGTTCCGTCCTGCCGGACAAAACTGGCAGGGCGGGCAGTCCCCTCTGCCTGCCGAACACGTGGATTGACAAGAGGCGGCGCTCACGGAGTGTCGCGCCCGGATTGTTTGTCATGTGCATAATCCGGGAAAATGCCGGTTTTTTGGTCAGACGGCGCGCCGCCGAGGTGAAATGACTGCTTTTTCGGCCTGACGGCATGCCGTCAGGATAAAATGCCGGTAATTTTGGGCTGGGAGCACGCCGCCGGGGTAAAAAGACCGCCGTTTTGGGGAAACGGCGGCCCGTCAGGGTAAAACGGCTGTCATCGCGGCCTGGCGGCGCGGCGGCAGTTGATGGCGTGCCTCGTTCTGCGGGCGTATGCTTCAATGCCGGTGTCTGGAATAAGGGCGCTGGCTGCTTGATTTAAGCAATGGTCGCTGCGACGTCGGCAATTGCGAGCCGGAGGTCTGGAACATCGGCTTGGATTCCTGCTGACGCGAGTCTTCCCGCCGCGATTTTCCTGGTTGCGACTTCGGGCGCCTGGTTTCCGGTCGGAATGGGGAAGATTTCTTGTGCTGATGAAACGTTTGCGCACGCGGCGCGGCGTGATTGCGTTCCTCGACCGCGAGGCGGAAATCCACCTGCTTCTTGAAGCTGTCCACCTTGGCCACTTGCACGGTGAGCTTGTCGCCGAGCCGGATCATCCGGCGCGTGCGGCGGCCCACGA
>CAYPTV010000110.1:0-8179 GCA_964413505.1 uncultured Bifidobacteriaceae bacterium
CCTTCGCGCCGTCGCCGGCCTGGTCCGCCGCGCGGCCCTGGCACGCCTCGATTTTGGCCCGCGCCGCCTCGTCGTCCAGCGGCAGCGCCGCCGGGCCGGTCACGCGCAAAAGCAGGATTTCGTGCGGCGTTTCCGATTTTTTGCCCCCCGCCACCGCCACCAGAAAACAATTGAGTGGCACGCCCTTGGCCCGCAGCTTCCATGTGTCGCGCGTCAGGATGAGCGCCTGCTCGTAATCCATCTGATACACCCAGCCGACGAACTGGCTCTCCTGAATCAGCCCGTTCATCGGCCCGGCCTTCGGCGTAAGATTTGCGGTTTGCATGAGAAAATTCGGTTCCTGACAAAATGCTTTTGACCGCGACAAGGGGATTCCCAACCGCCCGCCGAGTCAAGCCGATTCTGGGGCGCGAAACGCCCCAACGCCCATCCTCCATCCGCCATCTTCCAAATTTCACCTTCCGGTTTCCAATTTCCGACTTCGGCCTTCCGCCTTTCGCCCCGACCCTGCTGCTTGAATTTATATCGCCGCCTTTGCCGGGTGTTGCTATTGTTGCCGCATGATTCTCTCTCGCGAAGAATTGCGCAGCCTGGTTGAGATGACCCATCAGTCGCCGCACTCGCTGCTCGGGATGCAACCACTGGGCGACGGTTCCGGCCTCGTCGTCCGCGCCCTGCTTCCGAACGCCGCCAAGGTCGAAGTCCAGCCCACGCACGAAAAGGACAAGCCGAAATTGGAACTGGCGCGGATTCCGAACACTGACATTTTTGAAGGCGTCACCAAATTGGCGAACAAGGTCTATGCCTACGACCTCGTCATCACCGATCATCAGGGCCGCACGCGCCGCACGCGCGACGCCTTTTCCTTCCTGCCGACGCTGGGCGAATCGGATTTGTTCCTTTTCGGCAAGGGCGACGAGCGGAAAATTTTCGACAAGCTCGGCACCCAGCTCCGCGCGCCCGACGGCGTCCCCGGCACGAGCTTCGCGGTCTGGGCGCCAAACGCGCAGCGCATCAGCGTCGTCGGCGATTTCAACAATTGGGACGGGCGGTATCATCCGATGCGGTTGCTCGGCGCGTCGGGTGTCTGGGAAATTTTCATTCCCGGCGTCGGCGTCGGCGCGCACTACAAGTTTGAGATCCGCGACGCGCACGGAAACATCAAATTGAACACCGATCCGTTCGGGTTTTTTTTCGAGGTCGCTCCCAAGCAGGCGGCGATTGTCTGGGACACGAAAAAATTCAAATGGACCGACGCTGCGTGGCTCAAGAAACGCCGCAACCGCGACGCCCTCCGTTCGCCGATGAGCATTTACGAAGTTCACGTCGGTTCGTGGCGGAAAAAATCGGCGAATGAATCCTGGAGCTACCGCGAACTCGCCGGGCCGCTTGTGATTTATCTCAAGCGCATGGGCTTCACGCACGTTGAATTCATGCCGGTGGCCGAGCACGCTTATTATCCGTCCTGGGGTTATCAAGTCACCGGATTTTATGCGCCCACGAGCCGGTTTGGGACGCCGGAAGATTTTCAATTTCTCGTCAACTCGCTGCACGAGGCTGGTATTGGCGTGATCGTGGACTGGGTTCCCGCGCATTTTCCGCGCGACGAATGGGCGCTCGCCAAGTTCGACGGCACGGCGCTTTACGAACACGAAGATCCGCGCAAGGGTGCGCATCAGGACTGGGGCACGTTGATTTTCAATTTTGGCCGGAACGAAGTTTCAAACTTTCTCGTCGCCAACGCGCTGTTCTGGTGCGAACGCTTTCATGTTGACGGTCTGCGCGTGGACGCCGTGGCCTCGATGCTTTACCTCGACTATTCGCGCAAGCAGGGCGAATGGCTTCCGAACCAGTTTGGCGGACGGGAAAATCTCGAGGCGATTGAATTCCTGAAAAAATTCAACCACATCGCGCACACGGAATTTCCCGGCGTGATGACGATTGCCGAGGAATCCACCGCCTGGCCGCAGGTCACGCGCCCGCCTTACATCGGCGGACTTGGCTTTTCCTTCAAGTGGAACATGGGTTGGATGCACGATACGCTCGGTTATTTCAAGCACGAGCCTATACATCGCAAATATCACCAGAACGATTTGACGTTCGCGATGCTTTACCATCACAACGAGAATTTCATCCTGCCGCTGTCGCACGACGAAGTCGTCCACGGTAAAGGCTCGCTCATCACGCGGATGCCCGGCGACGACTGGCAGAAATTCGCCAGCCTGCGCGCGCTGCTTGCGTATCAATGGCTTTTCCCCGGCAAAAAACTGTTGTTCATGGGCGGCGAAATCGGCCAGCGTGCCGAGTGGAATGAAAACGGCCAGCTCGACTGGTGGCTGCTCGACGCCGGGCCGTTTCATCGCGGCCTGCAAAAATTTGTCGAGGACTTGAACAGGTTTTACACCGGCTCGTCCGGCTTGTGGCAGGGCGATTACGACCACGCGGGCTTTTACTGGATTGACTGCACTGACCGTGACAACAGCGTGATTTCGTTCGCACGTCAAAATGCCGACGGCTCAAATCCGCTGGTTGTCATTTTGAACCTGACGCCGGTGCCGCGCGAAAATTATCGCATCGGACTGCCGCGCGCGGGCGGATGGCGCGAAATGTTGAACAGCGACGCGGAGATTTATGGCGGCGGCAACAAGGGAAATTACGGTGGCGTCACTGCACAAAGTGTTCCTTGCCACAACCAGCAGCAGTCCGCCGAATTTTATCTGCCGCCAATGAGCGCGATGGTGTTCCAGCCTGGATGAAAATCATGCGCTCCGGACGAGTAGATTTATGTCGCCGGGGATGGAGCGGGCAGGCTGTTGATCCAGTCACGGATCAAGTTGACTGCATTTGTGTCAATGAGATTGCGGCCAAGCGGCGGCATTTTGACGGTCGGAGCGTTGGTGTTCATCCGGTCTTGAAGAATGGAACGGGAAATGTCCTGCGGCATGATGATGCAGGCGTTGCTGTAGCCCAGCGAAAATTGCGCCGGATAACCGACGAGGTGCTGCTTGTCCGGAGGCGTATCGTAGCGCGCGTCGAAGTTTCCGATGCCGCCGGGGCGATGGCATTGGGCGCAGTTGGCATCAAGGTAGGAACGCGCCCGTTCTTCGAGCGATGCGCTCGAATTTGTGAGCGCGGAAAGTTTCGGATAATTTGAAATGGTTTCTTCATTGATGGCGGGGCTGAAAAGTCCGAGCCGGTTCAAGGTGCGAATCTGGTTGTCGGTGACGCCGGTGGCGGGATAAGTGAAGTTGCCGTTGAGCTGGCGCGTGTTGACGCCGAGAACGTAGCCGCCCGCAGGCGTATGACAGGTCAGGCAGTCCGCAGGACTTAAATAATTCCAAGTTTGTGTGCGGATGCCGGTCGTGTTGGTGATGAGGATGTCTTCGCTCAAACCGTTCGCCAGCAGGTCGGCGTCGCTGTTGTCGGCTCGCCATTTGTAAGTCACGCCATAGACCGCGCCGTTGGTGTCGCGCACGAGAATTTGCGTTTCCAGCCGGCGACGGGGGACAGCCGGATTGGTTTCATCCACGGTAAGATCGAAATTTTTGACGAAGACCGTTCCTGCCGGGAATGTCCATGAATTGGTCGGGCGCAATCTCATCTGCTCGTCCGGCGTGATGACTCCACCGTTGTTTGGGACTGCCAGATAACAACTTTTTTCCGCGCCATCCGACCACAGCGGCACGTTGAGGCTGTAAGGAATCAATCCGTTAGCGGGCGTGCGGCTGGCCGTGTCGCTGAAGACGCCGGTGCCAGAAAGCAGCGGCGGAAGCGTGCCGTTGAAAGTCGCCGGCATATTCAAAAATGGCGGCGCAACTCCGTTGGTTGTCAGGCCATAAGGCAGTCCGCTGCCATCGGTGACGGTGACATTGACCGGAGCTGAAGTGCTTGCCAGACCGCTGCCGTCGGTGGCGACTGCGGTGAAGGTGTAATGGCCAGATTTCAAACCCGGCGCGGTCATCGCGAAAATTGGCGCGTAAATGCTGTTGCTCAAAGTGCCGATCCAGTTTCCATTGGAGTAGAAATCCACTTTGCCGAGCGGGTTGTAAGGAGCCTCGGCATCGGCTCCAATAGTCACACTGGCGCTGCCAGCATAAGCAGCCCCGTTGGCCGGCCGGATCAAAGCGATGGTCGGCGGCGGATTGGTATATGGATAGAGCTGCAATGCAGGAATCACATTCTGCGCGGTGGAAGGGCTGCTCCACAACAATTTCAGCGGGGCGTTAATGTCCGGCCGCAAGCAGTCGAGTTGCAAGTTGTAGAGCTGCTGTTTTTTGAGCGCGATTTCGCCGCCATAGGTGGTTTCGGATGAATGAATCGTCCAGTCATTGATGAGCAACTGGCCATTGACCCACAGGCGCACGCCGGCGCGGGTGACGGTCGAGAAAGCATAAGTCTCGTCGTATTGCGCCTGCACCGAACCGCTCCAGCGCACCGCCGGATTTGTTTCGGCAGTGATCGGAATTGGCCCGGCCAATCCGCTGCCGTGGCCGGCGGCGGCGGTGTTGATGAACGAAGCGGAAGCGACGCCGCTGTTGACCGCGCCGGTTTTGATGACGACGGCCTTGAGGGTCAAGGTGTTCGTAACGGCAAACGGCCCGGTGTAAAGAGTGGAGTTGGCCGTGGGCGCGGTGTCATCCAGTGTGTAATAAATCGAAGCGTCCGGCGCGGCATCTGACAGCGTTACCATGACTGAATTGGCATAGCTTTCACCACCGGGCGAGATGACTGGCTTGGGCAGGAAAATTCCATTTCCAAAAATGGACAAGGCATATTGCGCGCCCACGAAAACCTTTCCATTGGCCACGGTCGGCACGGTCATCTTGACGGCGTTGCCTGGATTGTCGCGATCTGGTAATTGCCGGCTGTTATAAAGTTCCTGCGCCAGATTCGTGGCATTGTAGGCGTGCAAAACCGCCGACGTGCCTCGAACGGCACCGTCGGATTGGATTGTCCAGACAATCGCGTTGCTGGTGCCGTTGGCCGAGATGGACGGCGTGGTGCCGAAACCGCTGAAGCTGGTCTCCGACGCGGAAGAGGGGACAGACGTAAAAAGCCCGTTGCTGACGGTGAAGGATTTCAGCACGCCTCCGATGCCTTGACAATAGAGTTGATGATTGAAATAGGCGGGGGTGCTGAAAAGTTTTCCGACGCCGGCTTGGAACCATTGAACGACCTGATCGTCGTTTGAAGGGTTATAATGTCCCATGTTGTCGCGGTCCACCACATAAATTTTTCCTTCCTTGCCGCCGCCAACTATCAGGTGCGGATGCGCCGCGCTCCCGACATCGTCCGGCAGCAAAACAGGGCCGCCCGAACCCAAGTCCGCATCGGCGGATTGCAGGGCGGCTTGGTTGAACGGCGTGAAATAGTCTGCCACAGCCAGGCCGTTGGACGAGGACAGCCTCATAAAACTGTCGCCGTAATCTTCGCCGCCCTTGTCCTCGTCGAAACTGCCGTTGGCCACCTCAAAAAATATGTTCGAATTCGCGTCAACGCATAATCCGCCGCCGCCCATCCAAAGCGCGCCTTCGGCGGCGTGCGGGCCAAAGGCCTTTTTTGTCGCGTTGGGAGTGGTGTTGAAAACTTGGTTGGCCAATGGCTGAAGATTTGCGGCATTGAAACCGATGATCCAGCCGTGATATGGATCGGTGTCGGCATAGCTGCTGTAGGCAACATACAAAATGCCGCCCGCCAGCGTCAGTGCGCAGCGTTCATTCTGCTGTTTCGCGTCAAATTTCACCATCCCGCCGGAACTTCCCAGGCCCGTTCCGGGAAACGAAGCCGTTATCACCACCGGGCTGTAAGGTTGCTCCTCACCGGTGGCAATGTTCAGCGCGTGAAGGCGTTGATAATAATTCGTCGCCGTCGCCGTCGCTTCGCGGTTCAGCGCCACCACAAAGAGCGTGCCGGATGCGGCGTCAATGACCGGCGTGCCGGTGATGCCGACCCTCGGAAGCATGTCTTGAAGCACATTGTTGTGATAACGCCCGCCGAACTCGTGGTTGGTGACGATGTTGATTCCATCACCCAGGCTGACGTGCCACAACAAACCGCCAGTCACGTCAGCATTGCTGTTGGCGTCGAAAGCATAGACGCTGTCATTTTCCGTCGCCACATAAACCACGTCATGTGCGCCCTGTCCCGGTATTTTCACTCCGGGGACGAACAACGGCTGCGTATAAGCAAAGGCGTCCACATCATATTTCATCAAAAGGCCAAAGTTATTGGTGTTGACGTTCGCCAGCGTCAATTGAGTCTCATTCGTGTTCGCGCCGGTGCGCGCATTGTCATTATGATAGGTCAAGACCGGTTCGCCGGCGGCATCCATGGTCGTGGCAACCGCAACCAATGTTGCGAGCCAGGCATGAAAACATAATTTGATCGTCCACATATTCATATCCAAGTCAGAGATGTAATGTTGTTTGATTTGTGCCCGTCTTGATGCACGATTCGGAAGTCAATTATTTGAACCAACTTTTGAAACGCCCAATTTTTCAATCTGTGATTCCATGTTTGTTTTGGAAAGCCGCTCCATCCCGGCTTATTTCACCCCAAAGTCAAAGGTCACTTCTCCCTTGTGCTCGCCGGAAATAGTTCGTTCAGCCGACTGCGGCCCCATCCGCTCCTGCGTAAGAAATTTGTCGCGCATCGCCGGAATGACATCCAGAAAAGTCAGGCCGGTATCAGGCAGGGCGAGCAGTGGCCCCACCGGGCCGTCGTTGGGATGGTAGATGCCCAGATAGGATTCAGCCGCCGGGGTGTTTACGGTGAACTTGCCTTCGCTGGTGTCAAACGTAGCCCAGCGCCAGCCGCGAAAATAGCCCTTGAATTCCGGGTCGAATGAATAAACCACGCTGGGAACGGTGTTGTTGTAGGCGTTTTTCCAGACATCGAAGCGCGTGCCTTGCAGTCGATTTTGCCAGACATGATACGGGCCGTAGCCCAGCCAAGTGATACCTTTCATGTCAGCTTCTGGAAAATCAAAGTTGACGCCCAGCAAGTCCACCGGACCGTCGTAAGCATAAGTGTAATCAAGCTTCACCCGGCCATCCGGTGAAATGCGCCAGACGGCCTGCTTGAATGCGCCGTCGTAATTTGCCTCCACCAGCAGATCATTTCCGTCCATGCGGCTCGACAGGCCGGTGAGGTTGTTCGTCCCGGCCACATCGCCATATTTTATCGTGCCGCGCCCTTGACGAATATGCGAGTAAGCGACGAAGCTCGGGCCGTTGCCCAACGGAATTTTTTTTCCGCCATTGCTCACCGTGGCCAAAAAGCCGGAAATTTTGTCGAAATGCAATTCCAGACCGGCCACCTTGACGACCAATTGCCTGCCGTCTTCCTGCGTCGTGATTTTCCCGGTTGCCGTTGCCGCGTCCGTGGCCGGGGCGGCTGCAACCGGCCACGACCACGTCCATAAATTCTGGCCCTCCGAATTTTTTGCCGTGAAATATACCGCATCCACGCCCTGCATGGCAGGCAGTTTTAATTGCAATTCGCCACTGCCGTGCGGCGCGACGGACGGACCCTTTATTTCACCGCTCGCCAGAACCGTGTGGCCGGCCCGGCCCTCGTTTGATGTTGGAAAACTCACATACTCCCACAAAAATGTGCATTGGTTGAGATCGGTGAAGTCATAGCTGTTGTGGACTGGCACCGCGCCCTGAAAACCCGGGAACAGACCTTCCGTCGGCGTGTCAATTTGCACGGGCGACCAGATTTCCTTGATGGTGTAATAGCTGCCTTCCTTTTCGTGACGAGGCCCCATGATGCCGTCCGGCCCCTGGTTGCCTGAGTTGTCAACGATGCCGCCCTTGTCCGTGCGCACAACGCCATCGTCATACATCACCCAGAAGAACGCACCGCCCAGAACCGGGCTTTTGCGCAGCACCTCCCAATAGTCATGGAACCCGCTGCCCGCGCCGCCGTCATACAGTCCGTGCAAAAACTCGGTCGGGAAGTAAACGGCCGGGCCGCCGCTTTCTCGGACGATGGCGGTGTAATCGGGATAGTGCGGATCGTTGACGCCGCGATCTTTTGAGCGCGGGTGCATGACGTTTCGCTGCTGAATGTCCCACTTGGCAAACTCGTCGTTCAGCGCGTTGTTCCAGCCGCCTTCATTGCCGTTGTCCCAGACGAGGATGGACGGATGGTTCACATCGCGCCGGACCATTTC
>CAYPTV010000111.1:0-2754 GCA_964413505.1 uncultured Bifidobacteriaceae bacterium
GTCAATCGCCAGCGTGTTCGTCCATGCAAGCCCCGCGCCCAACGGCGGCAGGTTGGTGTTGTCGAAACTGCCCGCATAGCTGGCGGTTGTGGAGTTGAACAGGGTGAACACCGCGCCATTGGTCAATGCGGTGAGATCCAGCCCGTTGGTTGTGACAACCAGCGTCCCGGCGTAAGTGATGGTGCCGCCGGCCACAACATTGTCGTTGGTGTAGCTGTCAATGGACAGTTGCATGATGTTGGTGCTGCCGGTCTGCAAGGTGAGGCTGTTGTTGATGGTCAGCACGGTTCCCGCCGCGTTGGTGCCGGCCCCCGGAGCCAGCGTGCCTCCGGCCTGGACGGTCACCGCGCCGCCGATGATTCCGGCACCGCCCAGCGTGCCGCCGCTGACGGTGACGGCTCCGGCGGAATACTGGCCGATGATGCTGCCGTTGACGAGCAGCGTGCCGCTGTTAATGACGGTCGCGCCGGAATAGGTGCTTGCGCCGTTCAATGTCAGCGCGCCCGTGCCGACTTTGGCCAACGCCGACAGGCGGGCCGAAGTGCTGTCTTTGACGGCTCCCGCAAAGATTGTGCTCAAATTATTGTTGCCGATGGACCATGTGACCGTCCCGGAATCCGCGCCCTGCCCGACCACCGATGTGCCGGAACCGCCCTGAAGCGCGCCGAGATTCATGGTGCCGGCGTTGCGGCAGGTAAGAATGGCGCTGCCCTGGCCAAGGTCAAACGTGGCGTTGAGGCTGCCAAAGCTGGTGTTGCCGCCGCCGCTGTTGAACCGGAACCCGGAGCCGTTGGGCGTGGCCAGCAAAATGGTGCCGGTGAAGCCGTCCAAAACGCCATTGACGGTAAAGGGATTGTAGGTGTTGCTGACGATGAGCAGGCCGCTGCCCGTCCATGTTCCACTGCTGATGGAGGTTGCGCCGCCCGCAGTGACAATGATCATATTTGTCGTTCCGGCGGCGAAACTGAAGTTGTTAGCCACGGTGATGGCGCCGCCGGGATTGAAAGCCAGCGCCGCGTTGCTGAAGCTGATGGTTCCACTGCTTACCGCAGCCGCGTTGTTAATTTGTAATACGCCTCCGCCGATGGTGGTGTTTCCGGCATAAGAATTGACGTTGGGCAGAATCAGCGTGCCGTTGCCCACCTTGGTCAGGGCGCCGTTGCCCGTCAGGCTTCCGTTCAAGGTCAGTGCCGTGCCGCCGGTCACGCCAATCGTGCCGCCGGTGTTGGTCAGCGTGATGCCGTGATCGGTGCCGGCGGTGGCGCCGGAATAATTCAACGTGGCGCCGTTCAGAACCAGGTTGCCCGGATCGGAAGTGGCCGCGCCGATGCCGCTGGGAGCGCCGCTGACGGCGAGGAGCGGCGTGGACAGGACGCCGCCATCCAGGATGGTCGGGCCGGTATAGGTGTTCGTGGTCAGAACGGTCAACGTGCCGTTGCTCACGGTCAGGCTGGCCGCGCCTCCGATGGAGCCGGTGCCGGTGAAGGTGTAATTGGAGGCCGTGTTGACCGTGATCGAATTCGGCGTCACGGTGCCGACAAGGTTGACCGACGGATTGGTCGCACCCAGATCGCTGAACAGGGCGTTGTCACCCGGCACAAAGATGTCATGCAGGCCCGTGCCGGTGTTCAGCCAGTTTGTAGTGACTTCCGTGTCCCAATTGTCGGCGAGGGCATTGCCCAGCCATGTGACACTGGTCGGGCTGCGCACGCTGCCCTGCGCGACGAAATAAATGGTCTTCGCCGTCGGACTGTTGGAGAGAGCGCCGGAAGCGCCACTCACCGTGAAATTGGCCGTGCTGCCGCTGAAACTGCCACCGGCGTATGAAATTACAGGATACACGCCGCCGCTCTGGACCGAGCCGTTGATGAAGATGGTGTTGACGCCGCTCACCGCAAGCGTGCCGGGCACGTTGATGGAACCGTTTGGTCCCGACACGTTGGTTGAGAGGGTGAAAAAGTTATTGGCGCCGCCGCTTTCGGTCAAACCGCCGGCCAATGTCAATGTCCCGGTCACAGAATTGCTGCCGGCATAAATGGAGGAGCCGCTGGCGGCCGTGACCATGCCCACCACCGTGCCAAATCCCTTGAGCGACTGGCTGCCGTTCAATGTGAAGCCGCCGGTCACCTGCGACACGTCGAAGGTGCCGTTGGTGCCGACAACAATGTTGAAACTTGAGATTGACCCGCCAGCGCCGACTGCCAAGGTTCCGGCATTGACCATTGTGTTGCCCGTGTAGGTGTCGGCACCGCCCAGAGTCAATATGCCGCCGCCCGTTTTGTTCAAGACGGCCGAGCCGGACAGCACGCCGTTCAGGGTGATGTTGAATGAATTGCTGTTTACATCCGCCGCCTGAAAAGTGGTGGTGCCGGACAAGGCCATGGGCAGCGATGAAGACCAGTTCGCCTGTGCGCCAACGGTCGCCGTGCCAAGCTTGACGGTGTTTGTGTAAGTCGGAGCCGCGTTGGCCGCCACGATGCCGCCCGAACCGAGATAGAGCGTGCCGCCGGTCTGGTTCAACAGGTTCGTGCCGGCGGTTTGCGTCGCGGCGTCGCCGAGCGTGATTGTGTCCGCGCTGATCGTGCCGGCGCGAATCAGCAGTTCGGCGCTGTCGGCCACATAGCCGCCGCCGATCTGGATGCCCGCCCCCGTCGCGTCGGTGCTGGTGAAGGTGCCGCCGTTGATGTCCAGCACGCTCCAGCGACCGCCATTGTTGAGCGTGATGGTGGTCGTGCCGCCCACGTTGACCGTCCC
>CAYPTV010000111.1:2764-8166 GCA_964413505.1 uncultured Bifidobacteriaceae bacterium
GCCATCCAGGCGCATGGAAGTGCTGGAATTGGCACCGACGTTGAAGCCGCCGACACCCAATGCGTTGGTGATGTTCACCGTGGGGTTGCCGGTAATGTAAATGTCGCTGGTGGTCTGGCCGGCGGTTGGTGCCGCACCCGACAAGACGGGACTGCAGCGGCCTGAAGTGAGACTGCCGACATCAAGCACGCCGCCGGTGATGTCAATGAAGTTGGCGTTGTTTCCGTTGTCGGCACTGAACAACACATTGCCGCTGAATGAAGCCGTGCCACCTGAAAGCAGGAATCCCAAGCTGCCATTAACTGTATTCATGGTCAAAGTCGTGCCTTCCAGCAATCCACCGCTGACGGTCAGCTTGGAGTTGCCGCCGGAGTTGATCGTCGTTCCGCCGGAATAAGTGTTGGTGCCATTGAGAACCAGCGATCCGCCGTTGACAGCAAGCGCCACCGTCGAGGTTCCAGCACCCAGCACGTCCTGAATCGTCCCGCCAAAAGTCGAGGTGCCGCCGTTGGTGAACGTCAAGGTTGAGGGAGAAGCGCTGCTGTTGCCGATAACCTGGTTGGCGGCAACCGCGCCGCTGCCAATCGCCAGCCCGGCCACCTGCTGGCTGAATCCGCCAAGATCAAGCGTGCCCGCCGTGCCGCTGCCGCCCAAGGTGACGGTGGTGCCGATCGGCAACGCGTTGGCGACGCCCAGCGCAAGCGTGCCGCTGGCGATGGCCGTGCCGCCGCCGTAGGTATTCGCGCTGCCGAGAATCTCCGTGCCGCCGCCTTTCTTCGTCAGATTCAAAGTGCCGCTGGAATTTTGGATGATTCCACCAAACGTGGCACTGTCGCCGTTGCCTCCCACGGTCAATGTAGGCGAACCGCCTGCGAGCGTGTCCACCGTGCCGCTGCCGGTCAAACCGTTAATCGTGTCGTTGAACGTGGACAGATCAAGCGTGCCGTTGTTCGTGACATCCCCGGCAACAGTGCCGCCCGGAACCGCGTTGGCCGCGCCGAGCTGGAGCGTGCCGGAAGAAATGGTCGTGCCCCCGGCATAGGTGTTGGCTGCGGACAAAGTTTCCGCGCCATTTTCCACCGTCACCGTGCCGTTGCCGCTGATGACATCGGCATTGTTGCCATTGGCGTTGTTGAATGTGAGGGCGGAATTGTCCACCACCGGCCCGGTGCCTATCGCCCCGCCGTTGTCCACTTCAACCGTCCCGGCGTTGATCACCGTCCCGCCGCTGTAAGTGTTGGGGGTCTGGACAAACAACGTGCCGGTGCTGTTGTTGGTCAGACTGCCGGAATTGATGTAGCCGCCGCCGCTCAAAGTATAGCTGGAAGTTCCGTTGATCGTGGTCGTCGCCGGCGAGACAACGGCGTTGAGGACCGGCTGGTTGGCCGCGCCGGTGTCATCGAAGGTGACGTAGTAGCCCGATGCGAAATAATCATTCGTGTGCGCCACCGAGTTCATCCAGTCGAGGTTGGCCGTGTTGTTGTCCCATGAATTCGCCGAACCGTCTCCCAGCCAGACCAGGTTATGAGGATTGCCCGTCACCACCAGGTTCACACCTGTAGCCGTCACTTGCAAACTAGCCCCATACGATCCGATTGAACCGTTCAAAACCAGATTCAAATTGCCAAGACCGCCGCTCACGCTGCTGGCACCTGAAATCAACGGATAAGTCCCGACGCCCAGAACGCTGAAATTGACCTGGACAGTGGTTGTCCCGCTCAAGTGCAAAGCCCCGCCGCCGGTGAGCGCAATCGTGCTGCCCGCGCCCGGATTAAGCCCCAGATTGAACGTGCTCGTCCCGCCGTTCAACATCGAAAGATTTCCGTTCAAGGTGAACGTGCCGGCGGCGGGAATGTTTATCGTGCCGTTGTTGGTCAGATTCCCGTGAAAATCCGTCCCGGAGCCGGACGTGCGGCCTGCGGTGAAAACGTAACCGGAGCCGACCGTGTAGCCGCCGGAAGCCGAAGCGGAAACATCCAGCAAACCGCCCGATGCGATGGTCACGTTCTGCGTGGAGCCGATCGAACCGCCCGCGCCCACGATCACGCTCCCGGCATTGACGGTTGTTGAACCCGAATAATTTTCATTCGCGCCGATGGTCAGCACGCCCGCGCCGCTCTTGGCAAACGAACCTGCGCCGGTGATGACATTGGCCAGCGTCTGCGCCGTGGGATTGGCCACTGCCAGCGTGCCGTTGGCGTTGTCCGTGATGTTTCCGGGAACTGCGCCGTTGAAGGTCACGCCGTCGCCCAGTTGAAGCGTTCCCGCATTGATGGTGACGCCGCTGATGGTCGTGTTGGTTCCAACCAATGACAATGTTCCCGCACCGTTCTTGACAAGCGCGCCGCCAATGATGTTGGTCGCGACGATGCTCTGGCTGTTCGGATTGGCCACCGTCAACGTGCCGTTGTTGGTGATGAGACCGGCAACTGTGCCGTTGTAATTGACGCCATCGCCCAATTGCAATGTGCTGCCGGTGCCGACCGTGGTGTTGCCGGTGTAAGTGTTGGTGTTGGCGAGCGCCAAAGTGCCGGCATTGGTCACCAGCAAACCGCCCGCGCCGCTCAACACGCCGGTCAAGGTTATTGTGTGGCCGGTTCCGCCCAAGTCAACCGGGCTGAAGGTGAATATGCCGCTGGGCAATGTTGCGTTTACGTTGCCACTCCAATCAGCAAGTGCGCCAAACAATCCGCCGTTATTGAGTATGACCGTGTAAGTGCCTGCGCTGGGATTCAACACGTTAAATCCGGACGCCCCCAAATAAATGCTGCTGCTGTTGGTGAACCGCGCCACACCGGCAGTCGTTGCATTAGGAAAAATCTGCACGCCTGCAGCGGAAAACAGGGAGCTTGAACCTTGCACATCAAACCAAGTCGTATAGGTAGAACCCACACCCATTTCCACCAATCCCGCGACTCCAACCGTGCCGCCAGTCTGATTATAAAGCACAGGCCGGCCTGCAGTGTCACCGGTTGCTTGCGTTCCTAATCGAAGATTACCCGCGTTGGTAACGGTGCCTCCACTGACCACCATGGTGGCGTAGGAATTACGAGTTCCCACATCAATACTGCTGGCCAAAACCGTGCCGCCTGCTATTTGCAAACCAATCGTCAAGGATTGGTTATGGCGGCCAATACTAACTGCGCCTAAACTGGCGATTGCGCCAGAATTGACTGTCAATTTTCCCGTGCCGTCGTTGCTGCCATTATTATCTATTTGAGTCGCGCCATTGGTCATCGCGCCGCCGCTGTTGACCGTCACGAGCGCATTTCGGCTGGACATGGCCAGCGTGGAATTTGTCATCACGCCACCATTGTTGACATTTAGAACTTCCGCCGAACTGTCCGCAAGAGTAGTTGTGCCCGCTACATTAAATCCTGCCGCCGTGAGCGTGAGCGTGGGAATGCTGGACGCCGACCCAAGGGTGAGCGAAGCGATGCTCGCGGCGGACATGGGCGCAGTGTAAGTCACAGTGAAAGTGCCAGCGTTGATAATGGAAACAGTTGTCCCAACGCCGGGCACGCCGGTGGGATTCCAACTGGAAGCGGTGTTCCAATCGCCGCCGGTCGCCGCCGCCCATGCAGTCTGCGCCTGCGTTTTCGCCAAACTTGCGGCCAGCAACCCGGCGCAAAGACACATCGTTTTGAAATTTTTCATTGTTTGCATGATGTTTTGAGTTTCGGATTTTGATTCGTCTGCGCTTGTTTTGTCTTTTCAGATCGTCTTGAAGGTCTGATTAAAAAAATAAATCTGTGAGCAAGTGGTTTGGCTTGCAATTCAATCAACAATTCCTTCCGCTACAGCCGCTTTCAACTGATCAAGCCTGCAACCGGACATTGCCAATCCAATGTCGCAATGAGCTTGACTGGCTGTTTCCTTGTTTGGACGGGCGAAATTGCTTTCAAGTTACACCCTTTCATTTGGATGCGCAATTTAATTTCCAAAATCATCGGGATTAAGCACATGACAAACAACCTGGGCAGGGCGCGTCGCTCCGTGCGCGCAGCCGCAGGCAAAATCCAAGCTTTTGGCGGACAGCGGACTGCCCGCCCTGTCAGTTTTGCCTCATTAGTTTGTCAACGACATTATCCCACTTTACGAACCATCGTCCTTTTGAAACCGCTGATTACGCGGATGAACGCAGATTGACCGCGAAGGGTCGCTATCCTAATCTTTGCGCATGGCAAAGAAATCTTCCGCGCCTGCAGCCGTCCCCGTAGCCGCGCTTGTGAAAGCGCGGAAATCCAAAGCCGAAGCCTCCGCGTTGCCGGAGCGCGGCTCCCCATTGTGGCGCGGTGGCAGACACGAAAGAACTTAACCGGACTCTTGACCAAGCGGAGCGCGATGTGGCGGAGGCGGAGCGGAAAATTAAGAAGATTCTCGGTGGTTAATGGTTAGATTTGATAAATCCTTACGCTGGTGTCGTCGTTTACGTGCCCGCTGACTGCGTTTTTTGAAAACAAACCATTCCCAGCCAGCCTCGATTTCGGATTTGTTGATGTTGAAAGTTTTTCGCGTCATACAAATCAGATACAGTCAAACTTGTGCGTCATGGCCATTGCCTGCCGCGTCCTGGCCAAACGCCTGCGCGACGTTTGCGTGTTGCCGGAAAGCGAACCGCTCTGGCGCGCCGGACACGGCTTCGTCATCCGCGACCTGCCGGAGCGCGCCCGTCCCCGGGCGCAGCAACGTGGCCAAGCAAACCGTCATCGGATTGACCGGCGGGTTCAGCCGTCAGAACATTGCAGCGGTCGGAGACGGCCGCACTCCGCCCTCAATTTTGTAGGAGACGAGGTGACGAGACTCAAATTGAAACCGGAAACCGGAAACCGGAAATCAATTAGAGCCTCCTCACGTCGGCTCCTACGATATGGGGAATTGATATTTCGCCCATGCCTGTGCGTCATGGCCAAACGCCTGCGCGACGTTTGTAGCCTGCCGAAAAGCGAATGCTCTGGCACGCCGGACGCGGCTTCGTCGTCCGCCGGAGCGCGCCCGTCCCCGGGCGCAGCAACGTGGCCAAGCAAACCGTCATCGGATTGACCGGCGCGTTCAGCCGTCAGGACATTGCAGCGGCCGGAGACGGCCGCACTCCGCCGTCAATTTTGTAGAAGACGAGGCTCACTATTTTAATTCCACATTCAAAACTCCGCATTCCGCATTTGAAATGAGCCTCCTTACGTCGGCTCCTACGTCATGGAGAATTTGAGGACTAGGCCGTCATCGCCCCCGGCGGCATGGTCCACCAAAGCCGTTAAGATCATTGGATGATGTTATTTTTTATTTTGCATCATGTCCCCCATCATTTTGGATGACAGGCGCTTGCTAAAATGCGGGGGTTTGAAAGTGTGGATTTGCAGTTTTTTTGAGAGGGCCAAAATCGGCTGCGACAGGGTTATTTC
>CAYPTV010000112.1:0-8157 GCA_964413505.1 uncultured Bifidobacteriaceae bacterium
GCCGTGCCAGGAATTCGGCCCGGCCATGTGCAAACGCGGCAATGGCAGCATCATCAACATCGCCAGCGTGTCGGCGCATCTGCCGCTTTCGCGCGTCGCCAGCTATTCCGCCGCGAAAGCCGCCGTTTTGAATCTCTCGCAATTTCTCGCGCGCGAGTGGGCCACGAAGGGCGTGCGCGTGAACACCATCACGCCCGGATTTTTCCCGGCGGAACAAAACCGCAAGCTGTTGTTCAACGATGACGGTTCGCCCACGGCGCGGACCAGGGCGATTTGGGGTCACACGCCGATGAACCGGTTCGGTGAATCGGGCGAACTCGTCGGCGCGTGCATTTTCCTTGCGTCACACCAGGCCAGTTCATTTGTCACCGGCACGGACATCCGCGTGGACGGCGGCTATTTGAGCCAGACGATTTGAAACCAAACGGCCGAACTGGAGAGAACGGAGTTCAATACCAAGCGGTAAAGGAGCGTCCTTCTGTTAAGCCGGGAAGGTCGTGGCAGGATGAAGGATTGGCTTGGAGCCGAAGGAGAATCGGGCGGCGAGCCTGAATTGCGACTGCGGGCATTTTTCCAATTGAGCGGCGTCAATTGCTCGCGGAGCAGCACAATTTTTTGAACATTCTTCAAAGGAATTGCTGCCGCCGTTTGTCTGATTGATTAAAATGGCGCTGGTGAATCGGCGGAGCGTCTGCTACCTAAACTTGCGAAATGAAATTCAGCAGGGTTTTCTCTTTCATGTTTTTGAAGTTGTCTGCAGTTGCGCTGGCATTGTTCGCGGTCAACGTCAGCGAGGCGCAAACGAATTCCGTTCGTCTTGCGGTTGTCCCGTTTTTCGCGCCGCCGGGAAACGGCGACATCCAGCAAATCGCGGCGAGCGCGCCCGATCTTTTGATGGTTGAGCTTTCCCATGACAATCGTTTTCAACTGGTCGAGCGGGAAAAAGTCAACGCGATCTGGAGCGAGTTGAATCTGGCCGAGTCGGGATTTGTTTCAGCGGACACGGTCGAGAAATTTGGACGGATTTTGTCCTGCGACTGGCTCGTCAGCGGTTCGATTGTGCAAGTCGAAACCAGCACTCAAATCTGGGTCAAGGTGATTGATGTCCAAAGCGGAGTCGTTTTGGATTTGCAGGAGTTTCCTTATAGTGTGACTAATTTTTCCGCGACCATCAGCGCGATTTCGGATTTTGTGGCGCAAATCAACCCTCGTTCGCAGCCGCGACAGTTTATTGCACTCGGAAATTTTGCAGACATGAGCATTTCCTCCACGCGCGCGGATTTGTCACATCGTTTGCCCACGCTGATTGAAAAACATTTTCTTGCAGCGGGTTTCGGGGTGGTCGAGCGCGAGGCCGTGGCGTCGATTTTTTCGGAGTTTCAATTGGAGTGGGCGGGATTGATTGAAGATTCAACCAATCGCGTGAAGCTCAAGCCGGCGTTTTGGATTATGGACGGCGAGTGCAAGTGGGTTTATGACACGCAGGATAAGATCAGCGTGGCCATGCGAGTCAAAAAGGTCGGCGGCGGCGAACAGATATTTCGCTTCACCAAGCCGCCTGGGGATGAATTGGACAAGGCTGTTTTGGAAGCCGTTCAATCAGCCCTGGCAAACACGAACCAGATAGCTTTGGACGAGGCGGAAATTCAGGAGTCCAAGCTTCTCGACGCTCACGCGAAAGAACTGGCCAATGGGCGCGGCATGACATGGGTTCCATCACGCTACACGACAAATGTCCCGCCTCCAGTTGTTTTCACGGTTCATGATCAAAACGGTCGAAAAATGACTTTTACGAACCAATCTCAAGATAGGCCGGTGTATGAAAATGCTTATTATCAAAATGGGATGCGCGATATGCTCAATACGCTCAAACAGGCGATTTTGCTCAATACAAATGACATGAATGCAAAATATAGGCTCGGATTTTATTTGGTTCACAGTGCCGATCCTGTGGAAAAGCAGCAGGGCGGTGATTTGCTAAAGGAAGTTGCGGCATCAAGTGATGAAAGCGCGAAATTCTTGATGGGAAAAGCGTTGCTTTCAGCATATCCAGACGCGGCGCAAAAACAGCAGGGCATGGATTTGTTAAAAGAAGTTGCGGCATCAAGTGATGCGACAAACGCGGCGGACGCCAAACTTTGGCTGACAAGTTTTGAACAGACAGGGCACGGTCCGGTCTGGCATCCGCCGGGAGTTTCGGTGCAGGCAATGATGACGAATCTTGCGATCTCATTTGCTCAAGATATCGAAATCACAAATATCGCAGACAAAGCGGGATCGTTCGTGCAAATACCGTCTCCGCCAGCGACAGGTTATTTTGAAGGCATCACGGCGGTAAAATTCTGGCAGGGCAAAGTTTTGATCGCCAGCGGCACGACGCTACAAAGTTATGATTCTGAAACGGAAAGCACGGTGGAAATCAAGCTGCCGTTGAAACTCGAACATCGCATCACCACAATAGAAGCCGACGAAAACGATTTGTGGCTTGGCACTGAAGGCGGCGGTTTGGTGCGGCTTTCAAAAGCAGGCGGAGTGCCGCGCGTCTTCAGCGAAAAGGACGGCTTCCCGATGCCGTCCATCACGGCTTTGAGATTGATGCAGGGCCGGTTGTTGATTGGTTTTGGTTTTCATGAAAGCGGCGCGTTTGGTTATCTGGACACTGACACGGAAAAATTCACGGGCTTGATGTCCGAAGTCAGCGCCTTCAAATCATGGCAGGACGCCGTGCAAAATCCTCCTGAAACTTCAATCGGAGCGATCAATATAGTGGATGAAACAAACATTTGGGTCAGTTCCGGCAGGGCATTGCAGCGTTTTGACTTTGGATCGAAAGAATGGAATCTGGCATTGCCGGACGCACCCGGAGACATTCAAAATGTTTCTCTCAATTCCAGTTTTATGGCTGCAATCGTTCCTTTTCGATGTGTGGCAATTTCCAAACAGCCGGGGAATCAATGGACGTGTCTGAACCTGTCAACCGATTATGATCAAAATCTGGCTTCGACGCTCGCGTTGGACACGACCGCACCAAACTTGTTGTGGATTGGACGCAATCACGGAAAAGTCACGATTCTGAACATGGCAACTTCAAAAATAATCGGCGAATGCAAATTGGGCAGCTTGGGCGAGGTGAAATGGATTTTTGACAATTCGGACAGCATGATTTTTTTAGTGTCTGACTTGGTATATGGAAGCTACGATTTATATTGTCTTAAAAAATCCGGTCATTCTGAAACAAACCAAGAGACGGCATCTTCCGGTGGACAAGCTGAAACAGGCCAGAAGACGGCACCTTCCGAAGGCCAAATAACTGAAGACAAATGGGCCGAGGCCATGCAGGAATATTTTCCGAAATTTGTGCCGGTTCAATTTCAAAAAGATGAGAACGGAAGAGCAATTCTTCAGCAGCTACACATAAAAGAAAATGCGTTTGGAAGCCCCGGCAATTATTACTGCGGATTTCGGTTTACTGCCCCTTCATGGAATGATGGCGATTTTGAATGTGTGTATGCACTTATAAAAACCGAAGCTGAAAAGGATTTTTTCTCTCAAGATTTTTGGGGAATCATCTCGGAACATGGGCCATTACTGCCGGAAGATGCTGTCCATTTCCATCATGATGACCTTGCCGACTATTCACAGCTTCAGCGGCAATTCCCATACAGTCACTCGTTGACTTTCATGGAAGCAAACGGATTGGAACCAGGCAAAAACTATGCCGTTTGGTTTCATTTTAGCGACACAAACAGGCCGGATATAGCCTTCGCAATGACAATCAAATCAAATCGCGGCACAAACGAGTTTGGAATGCTGCCGCTGACATCAATGCAAAACCTCAACCTCCAGCCAGTCACCACCAAAGACCCGCCTCTTTCAGCAGAGCAATTGCGAAGTGAATTGGAAACGGCGTTGAAAGCAAAAGATGAAAACGCCGTCCTGTCGCTTGTCAACTGGCAAGGCGTCTCCGACGAGAATAGCGCATCGCCTTACAGTCCCGTTTTGTTTTCAAAATTGCAGATACATGATGTTGTTATGGATATGTTGGGTCACGAAATTGCCAGCGTAAGGCTATTGGATTTGCCCGGCGCTTTGCCCCGGACCAATGAGGTTAATGGAATCCGTTATAGACCCAACATTCCGTGTGCAGGCCTTATTTTAGTCAGGTCTACTGATAGGAATTGGAGTCAACTTTTAGCTTACGGCAAACAAGACAACGCGTTTTACATCCCGATCGGAATCAGAGAAAAAATTGAAACGCTTAAGTAAATTTCTTGCAATGTTCAAAACCAGCGGCGGCATTTTGATCTCCGATAACCCATAGGCTTTGTTTTCAGTTTCGTGCCGTCAATTGCTCGTGGAGCGCACGTCTCTGAAAAATTCTTCAAAGGAATTGCTGCCGTCGTTTGTCTGATTGATTAAAATGGCGCACATGGCCCCGCCGGACGACGAACCAAAATGGATTCAGGACAGCCTCGCCGGCGACACGGAGGCTTATGCCGCCCTTGTGAAAGAACATCAAAAAATGGTTCACGCAATGGCATTTCGGATGACCGGCTCGCTGGCCGACGCGGAGGATTTGACGCAGGAAACTTTTCTGCGCGCATTCCGGCAGATCGGTTCGTTCCGCAGCGAATCAAAATTTTCAACGTGGCTTTGCCAGATCGCCGTGAATCTCGGCTTGAACTGGCGCGCGCGGGAAAACCGGCGCGATGATGTCCATTCGCAATGGGCGGCGGATGCGATTTGCGAAAATGATTCGCGCGGAGGGTTTCCCGATGAACTTTCGCGCCGCGTGCAAAGCGCGCTGGACAAACTTCCGGCAAAACAGCGCGCGGCCATTGTGCTGACCGTTTATGAAAACCAAACCCATGCCGAGACCGCAAAGATTTTGAATTGCACCGAGGCGACAATCTCATGGCGCGTGTTCGCCGCGCGGCAAAAATTAAAACACCTGCTGAAAGGAATTTCCCATGAACAACCCTGATCTCGATTCCATTTTGAAAAAAGCGCGCACGCCGGAACGCTCCGAAGAATTTTGGGCGGAATTTCCGCAGCAAGTGGCGCGCGGACTGAACCGGGCGCGGACGGATAATTTCCGGCCAAAACAAAACTGGTTTCCACGGCTGGCGTGGGGATTTGCGACGGCTATTTGCATTCTGGCGGCGTTTGCCATCAGCCATTGGCGCGGGCAGACAGAAGCAAAGGCGTCAACGGATATTTTGGCGAATGCAAAAGTGGTTGACGAAACGCTGGCTATGTTTCCGAACCAGGTCCGCGCCATCGTGCAGGACGAGCGCGGATTGAACCTTGTTTTGTCCGACAGCGCCGACGTGCCGGCTTCGCCGCCGATTTACGTCCGCATTTGCGACGGCAAACATTGTTCGTCGCTCGTGACTTTCAGCGGGCAGGAAATCCAGATTGCCGGGCAAAAAATGACCGTTCTTTCGGACGCTCAGGGCGGAATCATCCTGATGGGAAATGATTTTGCGTGGTCGAGCCGTGAACCGACCTATGCAAAGAATGATTTGAAAATCGAGGCGAAAAATCTCGGCCAGGCGACGATGTGAACGCGCTGCGAATGAGAAAACTTTTCCTGGTCTTTGGCGTTTTATTCGTCGTGGGAATATCTAATGGGGCCACGCGCATCGCTCTGGTCAGCGACAGTGGCGATGCTCAAGTCGCAAATGTTTTAGATTTGGTGACGGTCAGGCTGGGGCTGCAAAAGGAAATTGAACTGCTGGATCGTGCCGCCATCAACCGCGCACTTGAAGAACAAAAACTTTCGCTTTCCGGCGTTGTCAATCCCAGCAGTGTTGTCAGCGTCGGCAAACTGCTTTCGGTTGATCTTTTTGCCGTGGTTAACTCGGTGCAAACAACCAAGACAAACGGTGCAGCCAGCCGGATGGTCGTGGGTTTGGTAGTCTTTGACGCCAAGACCGGCGTGAGGCTTTGGGACGCGACCCTCTCGGCTGACGGAGTTGAGAAACTGGCGGAAGCCATAGCCGACGGCGTGCTCATGGCGCAGCGCAAGCAGACAGATGCCGGCCTGCCGACGATTTGTTTGCTGAGCGTGCGCAACGCCGACTTGCCGCGCAGCCTCGACGGCTGGTGCGATTCGGTCGGGTTGTTGCTGGAGCGGCGGCTTACGGCGTCGCTGGGTTGCGTCGTATTGGAACGGGAGCGTCTCGATCAAATCAACAAGGAGCGCGAATTGCCGGGCAACACAGGGCAGCAGCAATTGTTGGCGTCGCTCGTCACGCTGGAACTGGAATGCAATCGCGGCCCGGATGGAAAAGGTCTGAGCACCAGCGCGCGGCTGACCGACAACAACGGCAAATTGCTGAATGATTTTTCGGTGACCAATCAAAACGCCAACGCCGATGAACTGGCGGCGGCGTTATATCAGAAGATCAGCGAGGTGATGAAGCTCAAGCCCAGTTCCACGACCGAGGATCGCGTCAGGGAATCGGACCAGTTCTGGCAGACGGCGGGATTTTTTCTTTCGCATGGGGATTCGCAGCATGGGATTCAGGATTTGGAAGCGGCTCTGGCGCTCAATCCTGAAAACTACGGTTTGCGACGAAGCCTAGCCGGCACTCTGGTCGGCTATGCAGGAGGACAAACCAATTTGTTGCAAGAATTGCAAATTGCCGACCGGGGGATGGATTTGTTTCTGGACTGTGCCCACGAATCACTTGGAAAAATCAAACCCAACAGTTCACGGAACGCTTACAATTTCATCCATGAGTTTGGTGAGTGGGATGGCTATATGCGGAAATTCAGCGGCGATACTTTTCAAAACGCGAATTATTTGTCACCGGCGGAGACTGAAGAAGCGCGCCAACTTTTGCATTCAATCTACGGAAAATACCGTTCGTTCCGACTGGACATTGGGTTGCCAGCTTTGTTTCAGGGCATATTGCATCATCCAGACGACAGCAAGCTGGAGGCGCGGGATTTTTTTCACGACTATGGATTCGTAATGTTTGCCGGTTTGTCGAGCACGGCAAACATTTCCGCGCTCTATCCGGAAGACTGGTCGCAGGACTGGCTGGTGAACTTGAAAGGGTTCTTGAACCTCCTTGAGCAAACGTCTTTGAAAAGACAATTGGCTGAATCCGGCGAAATCGAGTGGAATGTGCAAGCAACTTTTTTTTGGCCGCCGACATGGAATAAAGTCAGGTCTGTCGAGCGCAAGGAGGCGTGGCGCTTGATGGCCGCTCATTCCAGCCCGCTTATTCGTGCGCTGGGGAAATTAAGCCAGTTGAACGCGGCCCAGGAAAATGCCCGGCAAAAAAACGAATCGGTGGCACCGGTTGACCAGACTTACCGCTTGTATTTGCAGGACTGCCTCAATGACCCGGCGCAAAACACCAATCTGATCGCATGCCGTTTGCTTTACGGGACTGCGGGACATATCGGCGGCGCTGAGACAGTTGAGTTCTGCAACTTCATGCTTCAACGGAATGATTTGAACCCGGACATCATCAACCAGACGGCCTCCTATTTATTGTCTCAAACGAACAGAGAATCCGCCGGTCAGGCGGTTGAACTTTATGACCGCACCGCCGCACTTCTCCAGCAACCGAACATCCGGTTTTTTGGTGGAGACACCAATCAATACTTGCAGGTTTTGGCAAAGCAACGTGAAGTTGCGCAGAATAAATTCAACGGCGTCACCGAACCGCCGCCGCCTCCTACTACTCCCGCGTGGCGTGAAGCCCGGCAATTGATTGATTTGGCCGGAGCAACAAAAGGATTGATGCAGATATTTCGTCCCGTGGTTCAGGGTGATTTTGTTTATGCCGCCGGTTCCGGCACGGACGAAACGGACGGCGGACAATTTCTGCAACTGCTGCGGATTTCGTTGAAAAGCGGAGCCATCAGCCACTTGAGAAAAGTCGCGGTCACGAATGTCGGCCCAAGCATGGCGTGCGCCGACGAAAATAATTATTACCTCGGCACCAGCCAGGGCGTTTTCATTTTTCCGAAGTCAGGTGGAAAAGTGCAGCGTGTTGATCAAGACGACGGCTTGCCGTCAGATGATGTGACGTCTTTGGATTATCTGGATGGAAAACTTTACATTGGCCTGGGCGAATCCGGCTATCTGGCCAGCTACGATTTGAAGAAACGGCAATGCGAAATTCTTTGCTCCGC
>CAYPTV010000113.1:0-8132 GCA_964413505.1 uncultured Bifidobacteriaceae bacterium
GCCGTCGCGGCGACCAAGGCCAAGCCCGGCCAGGACTTTTTCCCGCTGACCGTTGACTACCGCGAAAAAGCCGCCGCCGCCGGAAAATTCCCCGGCGGTTACTTCAAGCGCGAAGGCCGTCCGACGGAAAAGGAAATTCTCACCTGCCGTCTCACCGACCGCCCGATCCGTCCGCTGTTTCCCAAAGGCTGGTATAACGAAGTTCAGGTCCAGACCGTGCTTCTGAGCGCGGATGGCGAGAACGATCCCGACATTTTGAGCATCATCGGCGCGAGCGCGGCGTTGATGGTCAGCGACATTCCGTGGGCCGGGCCGCTCGGCGCGGTTCGCGTCGGACGCATCGGCGGCAAGTTCGTCGCCAATCCGACGCATGTTGAAATGGCCGACAGCGATCTGGATCTCGTCTATGTCGGCAACGACAAGGACATCGTGATGTATGAAGGCGCGGCCAGGGAAATTTCCGAAGCCGACTTCAATGCGGCATTGAAATTCGCGCAGGAATCCATCCAGCCGATGATTGCCGCCCAAAAAGAACTTGCCGCGAAAAGCGGAAAGAAAAAGCGCGAGATCACGCTCAACATCGTTCCCGAAGAAATTCTGCACGAAGCCAAAAATCTCGCCGGCGACCGTTTTGTTCCCGCGCTGCTCACGCCCGGCAAGCTCGCGCGCGAATCGGCGTGCAACGCCATCAAGACCGAGGTCGGCGCGAAGCTCGTGGAAAAATTCGGCGCGGAAAAAGTCACCGACTTTGTCATCAACGACGCGTTCTACTACATCCAGAAGGAAGCCGTCCGAAAACTGATTTTGGAAAGCGGCAAGCGTCTTGACGGTCGCGCGTTTGACGTCGTCCGCCCGATTTCCAGCGAAGTCGGCATCCTGCCGCGCGCCCACGGCTCGGCTGTTTTCTCTCGCGGCGAAACACAGGCCGTCACGCTTGCCACGCTCGGCACCGGCGACGACACGCAGGAATTTGATTCCTACACCGGCGGCGAGACCGAGAAGAAATTCATCCTGCATTACAACTTCCCGAACTTTTCCGTCGGCGAAACCGGACGCATCAGCGGCCCAGGCCGCCGCGAAATCGGCCACGGCGCCCTCGCCGAACGTTCGATTGAGTGCATGTTACCAAAGGATTATCCCTACGCTGTCCGCGTCACCAGCGAGATTATGGAGTCAAATGGTTCCACCTCCATGGCGTCCGTCTGCGGCGGCACGCTGGCCTTGCTCGATGCCGGTGTCCCGTTGACCCGCCCCGTGGCCGGCATCAGCGTCGGCATCTGCACCGAATACAGCGGCGAGAAAATTTCCAAATACCAGCTACTCACTGACATCATCGGCTGGGAAGACCATTACTGCGACATGGATTGCAAGATCGCCGGCACGGAAAAGGGCATCACCGGCTTCCAGCTCGACCTCAAGCTCAAGGGCATTCCCTTCGCGCTCATGGCCGAGACCGTTGAAAAAGCCCGCGTCGCCCGGCTGCACATTCTGGCTGAAATGGCCAAGACGCTCGCCGCGCCCCGCGCGGAATTGAGCAAATACGCCCCGCGCATCGAGGTCATCCGCATCAACCCGGAAAAGATCGGCGCGCTCATCGGGCCGGGCGGCAAGAACATCAAGCGCCTCGTCGAGGAATCCGGCTGCGAGATCAACATCGAGGACGACGGCACCGTCAACATCTTCTCCGTCTCGGCGGAAGGCATGAAGATCGCCGTGGATGCCATCACCGGCATGACGGCGGAAGCCGAGATCGGCAAGATTTATCGCGGCAAGGTTGTCACCGTGAAGGAATTCGGCGCGTTCGTCGAATTCCTGCCGGGCAAGGACGGCTTGGTTCACATCAGCGAACTGGCGAACTTCCGCGTCGCGAAGACCGAGGAAATCGTCAAGGTCGGCGACGACATCACCGTCAAATGCCTCGGCGTGGACGAAAAAGGCCGCGTGCGTTTGTCGCGCAAGGCCGCCATGCAGGAACGCGACCAAGAAATGGCGAAGAAGGAATAATTCGCGAATTATATTCAGCGAGCGCGGATGGCGTAGGCTGTCCGCGCTTTTTGTTTGAAAGTTTTACCGACGATGTCATTGAACTATATGAATGCCCCGAAAAATTCGCCAGTTAGTTTCGGATTTGGAGCGAACTGGCTTCGTGTTGATGCCCTGCGGCAAAGACTCGCACCGCAAATTCCGGCAGCCTTCAAGCATTTTCAGTGCCCGGATCGTTTCCGGGTGAACTGGCGGCGGCCAACCAACGGATTCTTCTTTGCCGCCGCCTGCAACATTTTTTGACGGCTGAGATTTTGACGTTTTTCAATTTCCTGCATTGCTTGCGCACGCATTTTTAGTTTTCATCTGCGGCTGTGAATATGAGCGCCAACATCACGCCGCCACGCCAGAGAAAATTGCTCGTCGCCAACCGCAGCGAGATCGCCATTCGCGTTTTCCGCGCGGCGACGGAACTGGGCTTCCGCACCGTCGCCATCTACGCCGCCGAGGACCGGCTGGCGATCCATCGTTTCAAGGCGGACGAGGCCTACGTCGTGGGCGAGGGCAAGGGGCCGGTCGGCGCGTATCTGGACATCCCCGGCATCATCGCGCTGGCCAAGGAAAAGGGCGTGGACTTCATCCATCCCGGCTACGGATTTTTGTCGGAGAACGCGGAGTTTGCCAAGGCGTGCGGCGAGGCGGGCATCACGTTCGTGGGGCCGCGCGTGGATTTGCTGCGCAGCATGGGCGACAAAACCGCCGCCCGCGCGCTCGCGCAAAAAGTCGGCGTGCCGGTGCTGCCGGGAACGGAGGACGCCATTTCCGACCGCGCCGAGGCGTTGAAGGTGGCGAAGGAAATCGGTTTTCCGCTCATCATCAAGGCGGCGTTCGGCGGCGGCGGACGCGGAATGCGCGTGGTGACCAAGCCCGGCGACCTGGCGGATTTGCTGGACGAGGCGCAGGGCGAGGCGGGCCGGGCGTTTGGCAATCCGGCGGTGTTTCTGGAGCGCTACATCCCGCGCGCGAAACACATCGAGGTGCAGATCCTCGGCGACCAGCATGGCCGCGTGGTGCATCTGCACGAACGCGACTGCTCGGTGCAGCGCCGGCATCAGAAGGTCATCGAGATCGCGCCGAGCGTGGGCATCGAGAAACGCGTCCGGCAGGAATTGTGCGAGGCGGCGGTGCGTCTGTGCCACGAGATCAAATACGACAACGCCGGCACGGTGGAATTTCTCTACGACCAGGACACGCAGGAATGGTTCTTCATTGAGATGAACCCGCGCATCCAGGTGGAGCACACGGTCACGGAAGTCATCACGGGCATTGACCTGGTGCGCTCGCAGATTTTGATCGCCGACGGCAAGCCGATGCACAGCCCCGAGGTCGGCATCCCGGAACAGGAAGACGTGCCGCGCAACGGTTACGCCGTGCAGTGCCGCATCACGACGGAAGACCCGGAAAATAAATTTCAACCGGACTACGGAAGAATTTTGACCTATCGCAGCGCGGGCGGGTTCGGCGTGCGGCTGGACGGCGGCATGGGCTATGGCGGCGCGGTCATCACGCCGTTTTACGATTCGCTGCTGGTGAAGCTCACGGTGTCGGCGCAGACCTTCGCGGCGGCGTTGCAGCGCATGGACCGCGCGCTGCGCGAGTTCCGCATCCGGGGCGTGAAGACGAACATCCCGTTTCTGGAAAACGTCATCCACCATGCGGAATTCAGCAGCGGCCGCGCAACAACCACGCTGATTGACACGACGCCGGAGCTGTTCAAGCTCAAGACCCGGCGCGACCGCGCGACGAAAGTGCTTTCCTTCATCGCCGACGTGACGGTGAACGGCAATCCGCAGGCGAAAAATTTTGTGCCGAAGGAAACGTTGCTGCCCGCGCGAATTCCCGCCTGCGACCGCAAGCAGGTTCCGCCGAAGGGAACGCGCCAGTTGCTGCTTGAACTCGGCCCGAAGAAGTTCGCCGAGTGGACGCTCAAGCAAAAGCAGTTGCTCGTCACCGACACGACGTTCCGCGACGCACACCAATCGCTCTTTGCCACGCGTCTGCGCAGCTACGATATGATCGCCGTGGCCGACGCCGTGGCGCGACGCACGCCGGATCTTTTCAGTTTGGAAATGTGGGGCGGCGCGACGTTCGACACCGCGATGCGTTTCCTGCACGAAGACCCGTGGCGCCGCCTGCGCCTGCTGCGCGAACGGATACCGAACATTTGTTTCCAGATGCTCTTTCGCGGCTCGAACGCGGTCGGCTATTCCAATTATCCCGACAACGCCGTCGCCGGTTTTGTGAAACATTCCGCCTTGGCTGGCATGGATATTTTCCGCGTGTTCGACTCGCTGAATTATCTGCCGAACCTCAAGGTGGCGATGGAAGCGGTGAACGAAACGCACGCCGTCTGCGAAGGGGCGATCTGCTACACCGGCAACATCCTCGACAAATCGCGCAGCAAATATTCGCTGAAATATTACATCAAGCTCGCGAAGGAACTTGAAAAGATGGGCGCGCACATGCTCGCCATCAAGGACATGGCCGGACTTTGCAAGCCCGCAGCCGCTCACGTTTTGGTCAAGGCGCTGAAGGAAGAAATTGGAATCCCAATTCACTTTCACACGCATGATACGAGCGGCATTTCCGCCGCAAGCGTTTTATCCGCCGCCGAAGCGGGCGTGGACGTCGCCGACCTGGCCATCGCCTCGATGAGCGGCTCGACAAGCCAGCCGAACTTGAACTCCATCGTGGCCGCGCTGCAATTCACCAAGCGCGACACCGGCCTGGATTTGAACGCGCTGAACGAGTTCGCCGATTATTGGGAACACGTCCGCACCTTTTACGCGCCGTTCGACACCGCGCCGCGCGCCGGCAGCGCGGAAGTCTACCTGCACGAGATGCCTGGCGGACAGTTCACCAACTTGAAGGAGCAGGCGGCGGGAATGGGCCTTGCGCAGCGCTGGCCGGAAATTGCGCGCACTTACGCCGAGGTGAACCAGCTTTTTGGCGACATCGTGAAAGTCACTCCGAGCAGCAAGGTGGTCGGCGACATGACGATGTTTCTCATCACACGCGGCATCAAGCCCGCCGATGTTTTGAACCTTGAGCCGGGCAGCGTGCCGTTTCCCGAGTCGGTGATAGACATGCTGGGCGGCGGACTGGGCAAGCCGATGGGCGGCTGGCCGAAAAAAATCCAGCACGTCGTTCTTGGCGAACGCAAGCCGCTCAAAGGCCGGCCCGGCGAGTCGCTCAAGCCGCTTAATTTCAAAAAAATCGAGGAGGAACTCACGGCGAAGCTCAAGCGCGAAGCGACGAGCGACGATGTTTTCAGCCATGTCATGTATCCCGAGGTGTTCGCGGGCTACGCGAAGATGGAACGCGACTTCGGCGACTTGTCCGCACTGCCGACGCCGGCGTTTTTCTACGGCATGAAGGTCGGGCAGGAAGTTTCAATCGAGATTGAACCGGGCAAGACATTGTTCATCCGGCTCGTCAACATCGGCGCGGTGGATCCCGAAGGCAAGCGCGCGGTGAACTTTGAGTTGAACGGCATGGCTCGGCAGTTGTCCATCGTGGACAAATCCGCGAAGCCCACCGTGAAAGCGCGTTTGAAAGCCGATCCGGCGAAACCTTCAGAAATCGGCGCGCCGATTCCCGGACTCGTCACCGCGCTCGCCGTCAGCGTCGGCGCAAAGGTGGCGAAGGGCGACAAATTGCTTACGCTCGAGGCGATGAAGATGCAGACGACGATCTATGCGTCCGCCGACGGCGTGGTCGAGGGGATTTGTGTGCAGAACGGCGACGCCGTTGAGAGCAAGGACCTCATCTTGAAAATCCGCCCGGCGTGAATGGGTGATGGCCGCCGGCCTGGGATTTGGTGCCGCGTGCGCGGGGTGAACGCCGCCGGTGAAGGCACCTGGAGCGACCCCGTCTCAAAGATTGTGCCGTGATTTAGGATGTTTGTGTGCCCTGGCTGCAATGGCAACGCCGGGACGGGAAACCGTTCCGGCCCCTTTGTTTATCGGCAGCTTCAAACCCTTGCGCGACTTGGAGATTTTTTAATGCTCCTTGTCCTGTCCTGAACATCGTGGCTGTCGCCGTCAGGCCGGCGGTGCCGGGTGGACGTCGTGAAGCGGCGCTTCGTGTCCGTGGTCATCATGGCGGTATTTTTCGTTTCGTATGGCGTGGTCGCGCCAGTCCATGTGTTTTTTTTGACAGTCATTGAAGCGCGCCAAGCGAACCGCATCGAAAGGCAGCCAGACATCGCCGGGACCCAGATAATAATATTGAGAGCCGACGACACCGACATATTCGTCACCGTCCCAGATGTAAGTGTCGGGAACAGTTGCCACGATTGTAACCGCTGGTGGTGCCGGCGTTTGCATTGTTATCGCCGGTGCGGGAACCTGCACGGTCACCACAGGCGGCGCTGCAACCAATGTCAAAGTCGCGAGGGTTGAAACACCCGCGATCATAATGATGTTTTTTGTAGCATTCATAGATTCAATCAACAGCTTTAAGCGTGCCGTCAATAAACCGCCTCTATTGCTCTGAAAACAGGGATGTGAATGACCGGCCTCAATGCGATATGCAATTGACGCGGCAAAACTTTGCATTTTACAGACGGAAGTGAAAAGGAGCCGGAACAGGAAACGGCTCCGGACCTGTTTGTTTTCAAGGAGGACTACTGTCTTTCCAAACCTATTCGCATCATCATATCAAGATACGTTGATTTATTATTTGCATGGCAGAAAGCTTTCCGTTATTTTTGCCCCGGTAAATTTGAATTAAACCGATGCCGGACAGAATCGAACATCTTCAAAAATTGTTGCGCGAACGCATCGTCGTCATTGACGGCGCGATGGGCACGATGATCCAGCAACACAAGCTGGAAGAGGCGGCGTTTCGCGGCGCGCGCTTCGCCGACTGGCGCGGCAAGGACCTCAAGGGCCTCAACGACCTCCTGAACGTCACGCAGCCGCACGTCATCGAGGGCATCCACCGCCAGTATCTCGAAGCTGGCGCGGACATCATCGAGACGAACACTTTCAACGCGCAATCCATCTCGCTGGCGGATTACGGAATGGAATCGCTCGCCTACGAATTGTCGAAAGCGGGCGCGGAATGCGCGCGGCGCGCGGCGGATGCGGTTGAAAAATCGCAGCCGGGAAGGATTTGTTTTGTCGCGGGCGCAATCGGCCCGACGACGAAAACGTCTTCAATTTCAACTGATGTAAATAATCCCGGCGCGCGCGGCACGAATTACGATGAACTGGTCACGGCTTACAGCGAACAGATCAACGGCCTGCTCGACGGCGGCGCGGATGTGCTGCTTGTCGAAACGATTTTCGACACGCTCAACGCGCGCGCGGCATTCTTTGCGATTCAAAAGATTTATGACGAGCGAGGAATCGAACCCTCGTTTCAGACTCAAAATGGTAAGGCGGGCATTCCTCTGCCCGCCGAACGGCGTGCACGGAGTGGCGCGCCCTACCAAAAATGCGTGCCGATTCTGGCGAGCGTCACTTTCATCCAAGCCGGAAGCAATCGTGGCGTGACCGGCCAGACGGTCGAGGCGTTCTGGAATTCCATTTCCAACGTGCCGCTCTTGAGCGTCGGCATGAACTGCGCGCTCGGGCCGAAGGAACTACGTCCGCTCATAGAGGAACTTTCTGGCATCGCGCCGATTTACGTCAGCGCGTATCCGAACGCCGGGCTGCCGAATCCGCTGTTGCCGACCGGCTTTCCCGAAACACCGGAATCGCTCGCGCCGCAATTGCGCGAATGGGCGCAGCGCGGCTGGCTCAACATCGTCGGCGGTTGCTGCGGCACCACGCCGCCGCACATCAAGGCGATTGCCGAGGCCGTCAAGGGTTTGCCGCCGCGCAAAGTCCCGACGATTGAACCGTATTTGCACTTGAGCGGACTCGACGCGCTCGCCGTCCGGCCGCAGACAAATTTCCTGAACATCGGCGAGCGCACGAACGTGGCGGGTTCGCCCAAGTTCGCGCAGCTCATCAAGGCCGGCGATTACGAGGCCGCGCTCACCATCGCGCGCCAGCAGGTCGAGAACGGCGCGCAGGTCATTGACGTTTGCATGGACGAGGGGATGATTGACGGCGTCGCCGCGATGCACCGTTTTCTCA
>CAYPTV010000114.1:0-8125 GCA_964413505.1 uncultured Bifidobacteriaceae bacterium
TGGCCGTCGCCAACGAGCGTCCGAATTTGATCCAGGCAAAAAACAATTACCGCGTCGCAAAAAATAATTTGTCGAACCTGCTCGGCTACAACCTGCCGCGCGAAATCTGGGAGGATGTTCCGCTGAATTTGAGCGACACGCTTGACGACGCGCCGTTTGAAGTGAACCTGCCCGATGCGATTCAGCAGGCGTTGAGCACGCGTTCCGAACTTCTCGCGCTGCGCAAAACGGAGGAGTTGCAGCGGCTCAGCGTGACCAGCGCGAAATCCGGCTACAAGCCGACGGTCTCGGTCTTCGCCGGTTACGGCTGGTATAACGCGCAATTCACGCCGCCGGTGGAATTGGATCACGACATCAACGGCTGGAACGCCGGCGCGGAATTGCAATGGGATATTTTTGACGGAATGCTCACGCGCGGAAAAGTCGTGCAGGCAAACGCGCTTTACGACAAATCAAAAAATGACCTGACCGACCAGCAGCGGCAGATCGAACTGGAAGTGCGCACGGATTATTCCGATTTCATCGAGGCGAAGGAAGTTTTGGATTCGCAGGAAAAAGTGCAGGAGGAGGCCGACGAGGCTTTGCGCGAGGCCAAGTCGCGCGCCGAGGCCGGCACCGGCACGCAGCTCGACGTGCTCGATTCCGAGACCGCGCTCACGCAGTCGCGCACGACGCAAATCCAGGCGCTGCACGATTACGACACCGCGCGCGCGAAGCTTCAGCGCGCCATCGGCCTGGACATGGCCGAGGCGGCGGCGGCGAAATGATTTCCGCGACGGTTTGAATTGCGAACCGTCCAAATTTTTGAAAGAGTTTGCGGAACATGGCAAAAATCCAACGCGCACTCATTTCCGTTTCAGACAAAAACGGCTTGATTCCCTTTGCACAAATCCTCGCACAGGCGGGGGTTGAAATCATTTCCACCGGAGGCACGGCAAAAGCCTTGCGCGAGGCCGGCCTCGCCGTGAAAGACATCAGCGAGCACACCGGCTTTCCCGAAATGCTGGATGGCCGCGTGAAAACCCTGCACCCGAAAGTCCACGCCGGGCTGCTATTCATCCGAGGAAATGAAACCCACGAAGCGGCGGTAAAATCTCACGGCATTTCGCCGATTGATCTCGTCGTCGTGAATCTTTATCCGTTTGAGGCGACGGTCGCCAAGCCGGATGTTTCGCTGCACGACGCGATTGAGAACATTGACATCGGCGGTCCTTCGATGCTCCGCAGCGCGGCGAAAAACCACGACAGCGTGACGGTGGTCGTTGACCCCAAGGATTACGACGCAGTTGCAAAACAAATCTCCGAAAATGGCGGCACGACATTGGAATTGCGCCGCAAACTCGCCGCGAAGGTTTTTGGATGGACTTCAGCCTATGACGCCTCGATTGCGGTTCATCTCAACAAGGCGTTTGCGACTGAAGACGCAAATGTCGCGTGCTCGAACCGGCTCTACATCAACGCCGGCCTGGCGCAAAAATTGCGTTACGGCGAAAATCCGCACCAGAAGGCGGCGCTTTTCGGGCATTTCCATAAATTTTTCCAGCAGATCCACGGCAAGGAACTTTCCTACAACAACATTCTGGATTTGACGGCGGCGACGAGCCTGATTTCAGAATTTGAAACAGATGCGCCGACGCTGGCGATTTTGAAGCACACAAATCCGTGCGGCGTCGGTCAGGGCGCAACCTTGCGCGAGGCGTGGGACAAGGCGTTCGCGACGGACAGGCAGGCACCGTTCGGCGGGATCATCGCAGTGAACAAAATTCTCGACGGTGATTGCGCGGGGGCGATTTCGGAAATTTTCAGCGAGGTGATTGTCGCGCCGGATTTTTCGCCGGAAGCGCTGGAAATTTTGCAGAAGAAGAAGAATCTGCGGCTGATGAAAATTTTAAGGCCGCCGGGCGAGGCCTCGCGCTTCGACATGCGAAGCGTCGGCGCGGATTCGTTCTTGATGCAGGAGCGGGATTTGAAAATCGTCACGCGCGCGGATTTGAAAATCGTCACGAAGCGGCAGCCGACGGAAACGGAGTTGAGCGCGATGCTGTTCGGCTGGCGCGTGGTGAAGCACGTCAAGTCGAACGCAATTGTTTATGCAGGCACGGACAGGACTTTGGGAATCGGCGCGGGACAAATGAGCCGCGTGGATTCGAGCCAGATTGCGGTCTGGAAGGCAGGCGGGGCGAAACTTCCACTCGCGGGCAGCGTGGTTTGCAGCGACGCGTTTTTCCCGTTCGCCGACGGATTGATCGCGGCGGCGGATGCGGGCGCGACGGCGGCAATCCAGCCGGGCGGCTCGGTGCGCGATGCGGAGGTGATTGCGGCGGCGGACGAGCGCGGCGTGGCGATGGCGTTCACGGGCGTGCGGCATTTCCGGCATTGAATCCTGCTCGCGGGGACGCTCGCCCCACCAAATCACTTCAGCGGAGCAGCCAGCAAATCATAATGAACTGGCCAAGTGTGATGAAAACCAACAGCGCCCAGACAAAATTTTCACGGAGGCGCAGGCCGCGTTGCCGGGTGGCGGCGAGCCAGAATTGCAATTTGGCGGAGCCGATAGTGATGATGTCACCGTTGCGGAGGATTTTGTTTTGAACGGGTTCGCCGTTGATGGTGGCGAGGCCGTTGGCGGAAGTCGTGAGCTTGAATCCTTCCTGTTTTTGAAATTCCAGGACGAGGTGCCGGTCCCAGACGCCGTCGTCTTCGAGTTGCAAGTCGTTTTGCGCCGCGCGCCCGATGCGAAAAGGAAAATGGCGGGCCACCAATTGTGCGCCCGCCTTTTTCCCGGAAAGGATGTCGAGTTGAATCATCAAAAAAGGCTGCGCGGCACGTCAATCTGGTCGCCGGGATAAACAGCGGGATCCACTTCCTTGCCCGCCAGCACTTTGTCCACGTTGACCTGGATGCGCTCGCCGGTGGCGCGGGTGAGCGTGACGGTGTGGCTGGCAAAATCGTTGAAGTCGCCGGCGGCCTGGATGGCTTTGCTGACCGTGGTGTCTCCGAGATAAGATTGAACGCCGGCATGACCGACCTGTCCTCCTACGTAGTAGACACGGTCGGTCGGCGATTTTACCGTGACGGTGAGGCGACGATAAAATTCTGGAACGTAATTGGTCTGGATTTCGTCCTGCAACTCGCCGGTTGTCTTGTTGAGGGCATAGATTTTTCCGATGAGGTCGAGCGTGATATGGCCGTCTTCTTTGATTCCTTCCACATGGTCGGGGATCGGATAATCGGGCGAGCCGGAGAATGACACAATCACCGTGTCGCCGACTCGGAAGCGGGCGACAGCCGCATTGGTTTGGCCGTCATCAACGGAAGGTTGTTCTGTAAAAGCGCGCGGTTTGGGAGGCGATGAAACAAGGGGGTCAGATTTCGTCGGCACATTACTACAGCCGGTTAAAATGACGGCGGCGGCCAGCAAGCCCGACATAAACAATCCATTAAAGTATAATTTCATTGGCTCTAATCCTTGGGATATTGCTGACGCAATCAATACTTTTGTTTGATGCCGGTCCGGTCGGTGTCGCCGGGGGCGTTGGGTTCCTTGACAGCGGCTTCCTGCGATTCTTCGCTGCGGGAATAATAATAGTCGTGATAATAGCCGCTGTAGTAGTAGTAGCTTTCGTCCTGAGACATGTTGATGTTGTTCAGGACGATTCCGACAAAGTTGCCGCCGACTTTTTCGATGAGCTGCTTGGCGCGCAGATTCATAGGTTGCGGATAGCGGCGGTATTGGATGACCTGGAGCACTATGTCCACTTCGCTGGCCAGAATGGAGGCATCGCTCACGCCCAAGATGGGAGGCGAGTCGAAGAAGATGTAGTCGTAGCGTTTCTTCAATTCCGTGATCATCTCCTTCATCTGGGCCGAGCCGAGGATGCCCATGGAGCCGCTCGGGAGCTTGCCGCTGGCCATGAAATGAAGCGTGGGCACGGCGGTGGTCTGGATGATTTCTTCGAGGGTGTTCTGCTTGAGCAGATAATTTGTCAAACCAAGGTTGTTGGCGACATGCAGAAGCTTGTGGAGCGTGGGGCGGCGCAAGTCCGAATCCACGACGAGCACGCGCTTGTTTCCCTGAGCGAACACCGTGGCCAGATTCAATGTGGTTGTGGACTTGCCTTCGCCAGCACCGGCGCTGACAACGACAATGGTGTTAAGGCTCTCGTTCTTGCGGGAAAAGAGAAGATTGGTGTGCAGGACGCGATAGGCTTCGGCGTGGCGGTTTTCCCCGCCTTTTTCGTCCACGAGATAACCGACGTTTTGCGGGATGACGCCCAGCACCGGGGCTTGGAACGCGCGTTCCACGTCGTCAATCGTTTTGACGCTGGTGTCGAGATATTCGATGAAGAACGCCAGGCCGACGCCGACGGCGAGGCCGATGACAATGCCCAGAATGATGTTCAAGGTTTTATTGGGGCGCACGGGATCCCGTCCCGGCTTGGCCGGATCAACAATTTCAACCATGGATGTCTTGGGTAGAGTCAGGTCGAGCTTGTCCGAAGCGATTTTCGCCTGAAGCAGCTTGTGAAAATCTCTCATACTGTCGAGCTTCTGTTTTGCCTCCCAATAGGGCTGCCCCCTTTGGGCTTCCGCCCGGTCTTTATCCACAGCGTCTTGAACCGTGGCGGTGAGCACATCGAGCGATGCCTTCTCCGATTGCAACTGGCTATCAAGGCCGGCCATGATGCCATCAACACGGTCATCAATCTGCGTGTTCAATTTATCAATCAAAGACTGGAGGTTGATGACCTGCGGACCTTTCGGTCCCAAGTCGTTGGTCATCTGGACGAGCTTCTGTTCCGACAAATGGAGATTGCTCAACAGATCGGACAGCGCCACATCAGGGGAAATCGTAGGCAGGACATCACGCAGCTTGACCTTGTCATAGTTCGTCAGTTCGGTGTATTTTTTTTCGTCCTGCACATAGGTGCTTTCACGTTCAATCTTCTGGTCGTTGTAACGCTGCAAGTCCGTTTGACTTATCGTGGGGCTGGGACCGACCGAGTTCGGGTCGAAGTCAACGATGTTCAAATTCGTTCGCAGAAAGTCCACATTCGACTGCATGACCTGGATTTGGTCGTCCTCCGAACGAAAACTTTCTTCCAAGACGCTGATGCCGTTCGTGGTTTTATCCATGTTCTGGCCAATTCTGTATTCGCGATAGGCTTCAGCGATGCCGTTGGCCAGGCGCGCAGCGTCGTCCCTGTCTTCGCTGTAAACGGTGATGTCAATGAGCTTGGTGTTGCGCTCCGGGCTTAAGCGCATTCGCCCTTTGAGCAGATCCATCGTCTCATCTGTTTTAAGCGGGGTGTTGCCGTTGTATTTCCTGCCCCATTCCTCGTTCAGGTTCAGCTTGCTGATGAGCCGGCCAAGAACCAAATCGGATTGCATGATCTCGAATTCAGTCTGAATGAAATAGGCGTCATACGCAGAATATGAAATCCCGCCACTGATTGGCGAAATGTCCGGGCTGTCATTTTCAATCTTGATGCGGGCCGTGCTGGCGTAGGATGCGGGCAAAAGAAACGTCACCACGGTGGCAATGATGGTGGTGATGAGGAAAACGGTGATGATGATCGTCTTGCGGATCCGTATGATGCGCCAGTAATCGAGGAAGTGCAGGGCGGCCTCCGGCGCGGGCTGGTTTTTTGCTGGTTCCATATGTCAAAAAATAATGGGAGACAGAGTAGTGACCCCGCTCCCGTTCAATTGTTCAAAATTATTGCTCCCGAAACGCCCGATTTGCCTAGTAAGATGCCGTAACGCCTATGTAAACACGATTTCGATCGTAAGCCAGCCCCGGAACACCGGACACAACATCGTCATAATTATATCCCGCCTCCATTGAGAAGTTATGAGTGAAGCTGTAGGTCATATTCAAACCAAGACCGTAATCATCATCCGATTGATTGTTATAAGCGCCATCATGGTAGGCGGAATCCTGAAAGTTCGCCAGCAGACTGGCCGTCAGCTTGGAAGTCAACTGGTGGTTGATGGAACCATAAACGGTGGTGGATTCCTGATCTTCCGTCAGTTGTCCGGTCGCCGTGTTGATTGCGGCCTGATCCGTCGCGTTTCGGGAATGGGTCAAACCGACCTGTGCATAACAACCGGAGGCATAAGTATAGACCAGCGAGGCGGTGGCATACGGCCCGACTGAAGAGGTGGCGCTTGGATCGTTGTAATCTTTCGTGTATTGCAAGCCAACCCGGGCGTTTCCGCTCAAATTATCCAAAAATTCATGTTGAACACCGACATATCCATAATGCGAACGGTTGTCGCGCGCGCTGCTCATATAATTGATTCCAGGAGTCAGTGTAGGCGCAATCGCCTCATTGCCCGTGTAAAGTATTTGGCCATATTGATAGCCAATGAAAGCGGTTGTCGTCGGCAAGGCATGCCATTGAAAATCCAGCGACGCCAGATTTTCATCCCGGTTCAGCAATCCGGCAAGGCTGGGACTGGCCGCCGTCCCGCCGCTGTTCTGATAATCGTAATATGTATTTTGATAAGACAAAACAGTGCTGAACAGCCGTGTCCAATCTGTCGTCAGGCTGATTTTGGCGGTATTGACAATGTTGTTTCCCTCAACACGCTGAAGGGTGGCTGATCCACCCGCGCCAGCAGGTGTCAGCAACTCCGGTTCCTGACCCACGACAAATGAATTCTGGACTCTCGCCTGCCAGCGTTCGGTGAACGCATGATCCAACCACAAATCAAACTGATGGGTCTGGTCAATGGGACTCTGCCCCAGATTTTCCCGCTCCTGATAGTATGACAGCCCGTAAATGTAACGCACTCCCAGTTCCGTCTGCTGGAACGGAGCATTCAATTCAAATTGCGGGGAAACCTGGAAGCCAAAACTACCCTGCTTTACAGGCGACGTGGTGTAGTTGTCATCGTAAAAACTGCGGAGCGAAGCTGACACGGTCCACAACTTGGATGTATCGCTCATGTCGGGTGCATAAGCGGCTTTGAGGCTCGCTGTTCCGGCAGCAGCCAGACCAATGGAAACAAATATTTTTTTCATAATACCAAATCCCAGACTTTGTGGTTCGACAACCGACCTGCCTTTCCATTCAAAAAACAACTTCGGCGACCAGCCACAAGCCAGATTAACAAGATTGCAAGTTCCTCGTCAAAATAATTTTTACTCTTTTTTAACTTCCGGTTTTGTCATATGAAATCTTACAAAGCCGTGCCGCCGACACATTTACGGCGCATTTTTGACACGTTTCCGTTTCAATTCTTTCGTCAGCAAACTGAAATTCACCGTGTTGGCCACGTCCTTTTGCTCCAGCCAGCCTTTGCGCGCAATTCCCGCGCCCAGCCGCAAAAACCCCGCGTTCTCGTTCCGGTGCGCGTCGGGATTGATCACGCACTTCACGCCTTTGGATTTCGCATACGGCCAGTGCCGCCAGTCCAGATCAAACCGGTGCGGATTGCAATTCAACTCCAGCCACGTCCCCGTTGCCGCACAGGCATCAATCACCGCGCGCACATTCACCGGATATGACTCGCGCTCCAAAAGCAGCCGGCCCGTCATGTGCGCGATGATGTGGACATATTTATTTTCAGCCGCGCGGATCAACCGCTTTGTGTTTTCCTTCTCGTCGCCCGACGGCACATGCAGGCTCGCCACGACCACGTCCAGTTCCGCCAGCAGTTCGTCATCAAAATCCAAACCGTTCTTCAAGATGTCCACTTCACTTCCGGCCAGCAAACGAAACTCGCTGCCACGCCTGGCAAATTTCCCGTTCACCTTTTTAATTTCCAAAATCTGTTCACGAAGCCGTTTCGCATCCAGGCCGTTCGCCTGCACCGAAGATTTCGAGTGATCCGTGATTGCCCAATAACTCAATCCCAGATTGTCCATGAACTCCGCAATTTCCTCCAGCGAACCTTTGCCGTCGCTCCAACTCGAATGATTGTGCAGCGAGCCTTTCAAATCCGTCCACTCAATCAATTTCGGCAGTTCATTTTTCTCCGCCGCCGCAAATTCGCCCAAATCCTCGCGCAATTCCGGCTCGATGAACGGCAGATCCAATTTCTGAAAAATCTCCTCCTCCGTTTTGCACGGCACGAGCAATTTTGGATCGCGCGTTTCTTCCTTCGACTTGAACAG
>CAYPTV010000115.1:0-8124 GCA_964413505.1 uncultured Bifidobacteriaceae bacterium
TCCTGCGAGGCGAAGAAGCTGGACGGCCAGTGGCCGTTGAACGGGGCGAGCTGCCATTTGTGCGGCGGGCTGTTCCAGCGGTCGCCGGAATAGAGGCCATCAATGATGTTCAGGACGGTTTTGCCGTTGATGTTGGTGCTGCCATACATGTCCACGAGCTGGTTGTAGCTGGCCATCGGGAAATTCCAGTCGTGCAGCAGCGGATGCTGGCTGGCGCGATTTTTGCCGATGATGCCCCAGTTGCTTTTGAAAATCATGGTGACGGAGGCGTTGCCGTAATCCGTTTTATCCGAAGGATCGTGATAAGTTTCCGCAGGCGTGCAATGCCGTTTCAACAGCGCCATCGTGATGAGGTATTTGGTTTTGACGATGGTCGTGGACATGGAGGTTTCGGTCGGTCCGGGGACCGAATAGGAAAAGGCATTTGGCGTGAAACCGCCAAGGTGGCTGTCGTAATCCACGTCAGGGAAAACCGCGTGACAATAATTTGAAATGGCCGAACATTTGTTTTCGCGCGCCGGGTCGCAAAGGGTGATGTCCGCCTGGCTCGCGCCAAACTGGTTGACCAGGCCGTCCAGCAGCGCATAGACCGACTGGGGCGAGGCGTCAATGGCGCTGCCGTTGCCGCCGTTGTTCAGGTTGAGCTTGACGGCGATTTTTTCGCCTTTTACATATGGCGCGCCGCCGTTTTTGTATCGGAACAAAACATCCCAGGCGTTGCTGATGGATGTCTGGCCCGCGACGGAGCAGATGACGTTGTCCATGATTTTCGTGATCTTCGTCTGGTCGTTAAACTGGCTGGACCACCAATACTTCGAGGTGCCGTCCCAATTGCACGCGCTCAAATCGTAGCTCCAGGCCACGCGGCCCGGAAAAATTCCGCGCGCCGTTCCGACGGGCTGGTTCGGTCCCATGGACGGCGTGAACGTCCCGGTGTTTTCGGCGTAGGCCTGTGTTTCGCTCATGTTCGTGAAAATGGCCGAGCACACCAGCCCGATCATCAGGCAAATTGCCGCCGCCGCGTAGCGGTGCTGATACAAAAATTTCCGCGTGTTGTGGAAGGCGGAAACCACGCCGAAGAAGCTCAAAAAATAGGCGATGCCGCCAAAGGCGATGGGTGCGCCAACCTGCTGGCACGGGTATTCCGCGCGCGACGGCTTGGGCACCACGCGGACGAGATACCAGATGAGCGCGGCCAGCCCGATGACGGGAAAAAACCATCGGCTCCAGCGGCAGTTGCGATTCAGCCCGACCATCCGGCCGGTTTTGCCACAAACGAGAAACGGACCTTTTTCAATGCGCATATGTTTGTCTTTCTATTTTTGTTTTGATGAGTTACGGGTAAACCAAACGGAAAAAAACGGAACCATTCGCCGGGTCGAGCGGCACGAGGCACTGGTTGGTGCCGGCGACGCCGCAAATGTCCGCCCAATTGGTGCCGATGCCGGAGCCGGGCGGATTGGTCTGCGCCTGCAACCGCCAGCCGATGTGATCCAGCGGCCAGGACAATGTGAGGTTGCTGATGTCGAAGCACGTTCCGATGCGAACGGAATTTGTGGCGACGGCGATGATGCCCACCGTGCCGTTCACGGACAGGTTATTGATCCAGCGCAATCCCATTCCGGGTGCGGCGGGATTAAATGTCAGCGCTCCGCCATTGGGCAACGCTTTGTTGAAAAATTGAAATGAGTCGCCTGCGGCGAAGGCCGGACCGAGATTGGTGAGCGTCACCGTGCCGACGCCGACATTGGTCAACACGCCGCTGACCGCCACCAAGTCATTTGATGGCGACAAGGACTTGTTGATCTTGATGAAAACATTTCCAGCCACAGTGAGGCTGTTGTTGATGGTGAGCGTGCTGATGGCGGTTCCGGTCGCCAGCGTGCCGCCGCTGCTGACCGTGACCGGGCCATTGATGATGCCGCTGCCACCGAGCGTGCCGCCGGCATTGACCGTGACCGTGCCCGAACCGGTGCCGCTGCCAGTCGTGTTGTTGACCAGCAATGTTCCGTTGGCGACCGAAGTTCCACCGGCATAAGTGTTCGCGCCAGTCAGCTTCACGATGCCGCCGTGCGCAACGTCGCCCGCCGTCACACCCGCCGTCACGTCCGTGCCGTTCTGCAAAATTTTGCCGGTGAAATCCACCTCGCCGCCGGTCGCCGCCGTGAGCGTCACGCTCTTGCCCTTGTTTGCCGTCCAGCCGAGAATGATGGGATTGGCAAAAGTATTTATGCCGCTGATGTTCTGTCCGCCAATCGTCATCGTGCCGGAGTTCACAAAGCCAGCGTCGCCGTCTGAAACATAATTCGTCACGTTCGCCGCGAGCGTGAGGCCGCCGTTTGGAAAATTTGAGTCGCCGAGGAAGACGGCGCAATTGTAGCTGTTGTTCGCCGCCACCAGCGCGCCCGCCGGCGGGCTGACGCCGCTGATGCCCGCGTAAATGTTCGTGGCCGCGCCGAGAATAAACTGGCTGGAGTTCAATCCTGCTCCTGTCGTGTTGTTGATGAGCGCGCTGTTGTTGTCCAGCACCAGCGTCCCGTTCGGCACATAATACCGGTAGGCATCGCCGGCACCGCTTTTCACGGACTGCCCCTGCAACGTCGCAGTCGTTCCGCCGTTGACAACCACGATTGCGCTGCCGTTGGAAGTGTTGGCGAGGTTGCCGATGACGATGACATTGCCGCCGCCGGCCGCATTAATATAGTTGCCGTAATTGCCGGCCTTGAAAGACGCAATGACTGCGCCGATGCCCGGCACGACATTGACGTTCATCATGCGGTAGGGGTTGTGGCTGGTGGCCGTCATGCTGATGGTGCCGAGGCCGAGCGCGCAGCCATTGCCGCCGGTGACATTGATGGTCTGGTCCGAACTGTTGGCGTAAGCCAGCGCGCCGGAAAGCGTGAGTGTTTTGCCCGTGACCGAACCGCTGGCCGAATTCACGTCAAAATAATTTACGGCCGGTGCGCTGTCGAGCGTGACGCTGGCCGGCGCGAACACGGTGTTGATGTCGGCGCGAAGCTGGAGCGTCGAGCCGCTGTTCAGCGCGAGCGCACCGACGAGGCCGCTGGCGTTAGCCAGACGCAGTGCGGTTCCCGAAGTCACCGTGGCGGCGGCGGTCGAACCGCTGTTGTTTCCAGCCAGCGCGAGCGTGCCGCCGGAAATTGTCATCGTGCCGCTGTCGGTGTTGGCTCCGCTTAAGATCAATGTTCCCGCGCCGGTCTTGGAAAATCCGCTGCCGGCAACGGACGCTGAAATAGTCGGTGAACAATTGGCGGCGACGCTGACCACCGGTATGTTGGCAAGCGTCAGCGCATAGCCGCCGCCAGCGATGGTGTAATCGCCGCTGGCGGCGGCGTTGAAGGTGAGATTGCTGACCGTGATGGCCGCGTTCAGCGTGACGGTTCCGGCCGGGGCGTTGTTCATTCCGAACGTGGTAGTGATGGGCAGCGCGAGATTATTCCAGACTACATTGGTCGTGCCGTTCCACCAGTTGGAGGAAGTGAGGTTCCATGAGCCGCTGCCGTCCTGCGGGCCGGCGGTGGTAGGATCCGCGTCCCAAGTGAGCGCGGCAATTGCGGTGGTCACGGTGATATTGACCGGACTTGATGTCATTGACAGTCCGGTGGAGTCGGTGGCCACGGCGGTCAGAACATAGCTGCCTGTCGGCACGCTGCTCCAGATGACGCCGTAAGGACTGGTGGTTGACGTGCCGAGCGGAGTGGTTCCCTGATAAAAAACAATCTGGCTGATGGTGCTGGCGTCGTTGAAAACGGCGGCCTGAACGGGAATGCTGGCACCTTGCGGAAACGAACTGCCGCTGGCCGGGTTGGTGATGGTGACATAAGGCGTGGTTGAGACGACGCTGATATTGACCGGGTTCGAGGTTACTGACAGCCCCGTAGAGTCGGTGGCCACGGCGGTAAGGATGTAATTGCCCGCCGGCACATTGCTCCAGGTGATGCCATAGGGAGCGGTGGTGGACGTGCCGAGCGACGCGGCTCCCTGATAGAAGGCCACCTGGCTGATGGGGTTGGTGTTGTTGACGACAACGGCCTGGACGAGAAGGTTTGTGCCCTGGGAAAATGAATCTCCGCTGGCCAGGCCCGCGATGCTGACCGAAGGAACGCCCGGCAAAATTTCAACCAGTTCGATGCCGTTGGTGCTTCCGAGATTGCGGCTGTATTTTTTGCCGGTGGCATTGTTCCAATGTTCCTCCACGCCCAGGCTGCCGACATACGCGCTGCTGCCAATGGTGGGCTGATACGCGATGCCCGAAAGTTTCACTCCGTTCGTGCCGGGCACATACGCCGCCTCTTGCAGATAATAATCGCTGTTCTGGGTCATGCCCCATTCCGCGTTCATGAAGTCAAACCCGACCGAGTCAATGGCCACGCCATCCTGGGACAGGAACACGCTGCTGGGCCAGTTCGTGTTGAAAGGAGCCGTTTTCCATTTGACCGGCATGACGTTGGGATTGGGCGCGCCGTAGAGCGCGTCAACCATGAACAACAAAGTTTTCTCCCCCAATTGCTGATGGCCCATGAGTTCGATCAGGTTGGAATAATAGGCGGGAGTGGAATCACCCCAGGTGGGGCCGTGGCGCTGGCCCGAAATGCTGCCGTAATTGTTCTTGCCACAAAGCGTCGGGCCGTCGCTGGAGCCGTGATTTTTCATGATCGCCATGTTGATGAGAAAACCGGCATCCAGAATCTGTTTGCAGATCATCAAGCCTCGCGAAGTGGTTTCGCCGCTGGCGTTGATAGCGTAGGCGATGTTGTTCGTGGAGGGCCAGAGCGCCAGTTCGCGGCCCTGCAAACCCACGCCGTCCACGAACCGCACGTTGGGATAGAGCGGATGGATGTAATTGTAGATGTTGTCGCCAATCGTGCGCGCGCCGCCCCAGCCACGGTTCAAACCCGTGGGATCGCAAACAATGATGTTGGTCTGCGCCACATTCACCGCCACCAACTGCTTGACCAGCGCAAGAATCAGGTGAGGATTTCCCGTGATGCTGTATTCGTCGCCCGATTTGCCGGGGTTCTCCACGCCGTTCAAAGCATAATAATTTGTGTTGTCGTAATTGCACGGGTTCTGGTTGATCTTGATGGCAATGGCCTGTCGCGGCGACTGCGCGTAGCTGATATTGCCGTTGCCGCGCCGCTGATTGAAGCTGCGGAACAGCGCGTCCCACGCGTCGGCATCGTTGGTGGTGCTGGTCAGGCTGTGCAACGCAGAGGACAGCATGGCATCCACTCGCGCCTGCACGACCATGTTGCTGTCCCACCAATGGGTGCCATCCTTGTTGCCGCTCCAAAGACACGCGGCGGGATCGTAGCTCCAGACCACGCGGCCGGGATTAATGCCCCGCGCAACGCCGATCGGCGCATTGGCCGTGACGGTGGCCGCCGCCTGCGCCGAAGATTCGTTCTGCCGGATGACGATGGCCGCGCAGACACTCGCGAGGACGAGGCAGATGCTTGCCACCACAAACCGGTTTTGCCGCACAAATTTTTTGAAATGGTGGTAGGCGGAAACCAAACCAAAGAAACTTAAAAAATAAAATATTCCCCCGAAGGCTATCGGCGCGGCCACTCGCTGGCAGGGATAATCCGCGCGAGAAGGCTTGGGAATCACCCTGATCAAATACCAGATTAACGCGGCCAGACCGAGGATGGGAAACAGCCATCTGGCCCAACGGCACTGGTGGTTCAGTTCAAGCAGCCGCCCGGTCTTACCGCAAACGAGCCACGGACCTTTTTTTAGAGGCATAGGATTACGTTGCCGTCTTTTCGAATGGCAAAGCGCCAACTCTTCCAAAAAGAAGAGTTTTTTTTCACATCAAATTTATTTGCAGTTGTTCCTGCCGGCTACACAGAAATTGTCAAATTCACAACCTAAATTGTCCTGTTTTCAAATGTGGAAAACCCGACGGCAGGGTGGTCAGAACGGTTGTTTTCTGCGGGACGATTTATCAGTCCGGAACTTGGAAGCGGCTTTCTGCAATTCGCCCTGCCGATTTATGAAGGCAGGTCCTTTCCGGTCGTGGTCACGGTGAGCTTGCCGTGCTTCACGCCTTTGGCGGCGATAAGCTCGTCGGCAATCTTGCGGATGATGCTGGCTTTGCCGCGCACAATCAAAACTTCCAGACAGTTGTGGTGGTCAAGGTGGACGTGGACAGTGGAAAGAATCGCGTCGTGATGATCGTGCTGGATGTCGGTGAGGCTCGCTTGCAAATGCGGCTTGTGATGGTCATAAACCAGCGTGATGGTGCCGGCGATCTCGCCGGAATCGGATTTCTGGCGGTGCTCGACGAGCTGGGCGCGGATCATGTCGGCGACGGCGAGCGAGCGGTTGTCGTATCCTTTTTCATGCGTCATCCTGTCGAGCTGATCGAGCAGCGCGGGCGGCAGTGAAACGGTGAAGCGCGTGGCGATTTCTTTTTTCATGCAATTTACAAGACGGTAGCAAAGAAATTTTGCGCGTCAATGCCGTCCATGCAGGACAATTTTGGTGTTACGAAAGGCAATAAACGTGTGAAGATTTATGTTGCGCGTTTGCGGCAATGAACGGAAAATTCCACCATGATTACGCCAAACGAATCCGCGCCCGCTGCCGGTGCTCCGGCCAGCTTGCGAAGCCGCGTCGCCTCGATGTATGCGCTGCTCATCGGCATCAACGCCGCAGCTTGGATTTGGGCGCTGGTTGCGTTTCATCATTATCCGGTGCTGCTTGGCACGGCGCTCCTGGCCTACACTTTTGGGCTGCGTCATGCGGTGGACGCCGACCACATTGCGGCAATTGACAATGTGACGCGCAAGCTGATGCAGCAGGGCAAGCGTCCAGTCGCCGTCGGCTTCTTTTTTTCTCTCGGCCATTCGACAATTGTTTTCGGCCTGTCGGTCGTGATTGCCCTGACATCCGTCGCCATCAAGGAACGGTTCAGTTCATTTCAAGCCATCGGCGGAATCATCGGCACGGCCATCTCCGCATTTTTTCTGCTGGCCATCGCCGCCGCCAACATCATCGTCCTCATTTCGGTCTGCCGCACCTTTCAACACGTCAAGCGCGGCGGCAAGTTTGTTGATGAAGACCTAAACCTGATACTCGGCCAGCGGGGGGTTTTCGGATGCATCTTTCGAAATTTGTTCCGGTTGATCGAACATAGCTGGCAGATGTATCCCGTCGGCTTCCTGTTCGGCCTCGGCTTCGACACCGCCACCGAAGTAGGGCTGCTCGGCATCTCGGCCACGGAAGCCACCCGGGGGCTTCCCATCTGGTCCATCCTCATTTTTCCGACGCTGTTCATGGCGGGCATGGCGTTGATTGACTCGACCGACAGCATCCTGATGCTTGGCGCTTACGGCTGGGCCTTCGTCAAACCGATCCGGAAACTTTATTACAACATGACCATTACCGCCGTGTCGGTTTTGATGGCGCTGCTCGTCGGCGGAATCGAGGTGCTGGGTCTGATTGGCAACCAGCTTCAAATCCATGGTGCGGTCTGGGACATGATCGGTTCACTCACGGAGAATTTCGGCGTCATCGGTTTCGCCATCATCGGGGTCTTTGCGTTGAGCTGGATCATTTCAATCATCATCTACCGCATGAACCGCTACGACGAAATTGAAGTTCGCATCAGTCCCGCAGACTGAAGACTGTTTGAGTTTTAACTCCGTCTCAAACATTCGTGGCCGTCCGCATCCTGAAAACGGAAACAGTTTTCATACCGCCGGTTTCAAAGCCTGGTTCAAGCTGCCGCGACGGTAACCCTGCAAATCCAGCGTGACATGCGCGTAGCCGATTTTTTTTAATTCTTCCGCCACCGTCGAAAGTTTTCCATTTTCCAAGAGAGCGGGAATTTCAGCCGAAGCCAGTTCAATGCGGGCAAGATTTTGAGAAGGTTGAAAGTCGTCGGACTTTGGACTTTGGACTTTGGACTTTGGACCAAATTCATGATGTCGCACGCGCACGTCGTGGAAACCGAGGTCGCGTAAAACGTATTCCGCCTGCTCGATCATCTTCAGTTTTTCCGGCGTCACCGTTTCGCCGTAGGGCACGCGCGAACTCAGGCACGCCATCTGCGGCTTGTCCGCCGTCGGCAGGCCAAGCTGCGCGGACAGCTCG
>CAYPTV010000116.1:0-8122 GCA_964413505.1 uncultured Bifidobacteriaceae bacterium
AACCACGGTGAACCTGCCCGCGCTCAAGCTCCGGGGCTGGACGGATGCCGAGACCACGGCGTTCACGACCGTGCGCGGCACTTTCCCCGCCAACACCAACGTCCAGAAATCCGGCCAGAGCGACGCCAAGAAGGCGACCAGCGTGAAGGACACCGACGCCTCCGACCTATACGAGCATGCTTTGACCATTCAAAACGCCGCCAACCTGGAATTCCCCGCCATCATTCCTGCCAACGGCCCTATACGCGACGAATTCCGCCTGAACACCTTCCCGCCGGACAACCACACCCCGCCCGAGCCGACTCCGCCGACGAAATAAAAAACTTATGAACTACTTTTACATGGATGATCAGAGCCGAGAAATCGGGCCTGTTTCACAAGACAGCTTAAAATCGTTCCGCGTTGCCGGAGTAATCAAAGACCACACATTGGTGCGGGCTGAAAGCGGTGGAACGTGGGTCACTTGTGTGTCAGTGGTTGGAATAGTTCAAACGCCTAATGCGATTTCACAATCGCCCACGATGGCTAAAGTTTCCGAGGCAGTGCAACACGCAAGAAGTGTTTGGGTGAATTTATTGACCAATCCTGTTGGCGGAATGCTTCCCGCCTACCAGCAACTAGGCTCGAAGCAAGCGGGCGGTGCTGGCGCTGTGTTTATTTCAGTTTTTACAATCATCGCATTGCTTTTGGTTTATATGACCAAAACTTTTGGCATAATTCGCCCTGACGATCTTGGGGGATTTCTTAAATTGCTTTTCACCCTATTGGCGTGCTGTTTGACTTGGGCGGCGGCAATGGTTCTCGTCCGCCTGATTAACCGTCGTGAAGGTGAAATCGGCGGGGAAGTTTTTGTAGCTGGAACTATTTCGCTTGTTGGGGCGGTGGATCTTCTTCTTTTTAATGTCCTTGGCTTTGGGAACTTGGAAGTTTTGGCAGTCATTGCGCTCGTTTCAATTTGCATCGTGGTGCTTCAGTTGTTTGTTGGGCTTACGCGGATTTCGGGACTTGATGAGCGCATCGGCACATTCATGGTGCCGGTGGTGCTTGTTGCGGCTGTTTGGCTTTCCAAAATCATTTTCATGGCCGTCTATGGCGATGAAATGGCCCAGGGAATCCAAAATGGAGCAGAAGGATTCTCAAGCGATTTTCTTAAAGGAGTGTTGTTGCATTGAATACTTATTTTTATCGCGATAATTCCGGCAAGGAAATTGGCCCGTTTGATTTGGATACGCTCGCCAAACTTCGATTGGCCGGAATGTTAAATGACAACACTTTGGTGCGTGCTGAAAACACCACGGAATGGAAATCATTGCGGGAATTTCTTCCGTCACTGGCTGCTGCGCCACAAACCACCCAATCTTCTAAAAAATCCGCTAACTGGACATGGGCCGGACTATTTATTGCTGTCGTAATTATTTTGGCTGCATCACATTTTAACAACTCGTCCCAAAAACCCGATCAAACCCTGTCTTCTGATGCCAAAACCATCGAACAATTAAAAATTGATTCAGAAAGAGATTACCAAAAGGCGCGTGCAGAAGCGGGTGCCTTACGCAACCAACCATCCACTAAAGTGTCAGATATAGAAGCTGAAAATGCCTGTATCAATAATCTCCGTCAGATTGACGCTGCGATAAATGAGTGGGCGTTAGAGAATGGGAAATCAAATGGCGCTCTACCTACCATGGCCGACATAAAAGGATACATTAAACTCACTGCTACTGGGGAAGTTCCATCCTGTCCAGCAGGTGGCATATACACCCTCCATCCGGTTGGTTCAAATCCACAAGTTTCCTGTAGCATCCCCGGTCACGCCCTTCCCTGAAATATGCAAAATTATTTTTACCGCGATAAATCGGGCAAAGAAGTTGGCCCGCTTAATTTAACCACATTGGCGCAACTTCGTTTTGCGGGGGTGTTGAATGACGATACGCCTGTGCGGGCTGCTGATTCCGAAAAATGGATACCATGCCGCGAGGTAGTCGCCGCTCCGTCCGCTCCCGCACAAGCCCAACCAGCAAGTGCCGGAACTGGAAAGGCTCCGTTTCCGCCTTTTTTGGTTGTGTTAGTAATTATTGGCGCACTCGCCTATGGCGGGATGACTCTTTACAAATCAATCGCCGCCAAAACAACCCTGTCATACGGATTTTCTGTGGATGGAAAAAAACTGTCTGCCTTGCAATTGCCACAAGTGCAAGTGGACGGGCAATCATTTGACAGCGGAAGCCATCTTAAGCCGGGCAGGCATGAGATTTCTGTCAGCCTGGATAATGTTGAACCCTACAATCAGCGTTTCTGGATTTTTTATGGAGATAAAGACTTGGGGGCATTGCCGCTTGAATCCAGCAAAGGATCGTTGTCAGTGACGGTGAATCCGTCCCCCGCCACAGTGATTGTGCAGCGTGGCGGTGAAACGGTGAATCAAGGGACAGCACCATTGAGTGTAGAAAAACTTACCGTCGGCAGTTACACGCTGGTCGTAAAGCGCGGGGATTATGAAGAAACCCACATTGCTACAATTCAACGCCAGCAGCTAACTCAAACGAACATTGATCTAAATTTGGGGAATGTTGACTTGTCTTCCACCCCGACGAATGCCGAATATGAAATTTCAGGAAATGACCGCCATTGGCAAGGGAAGCTGCCAACGCACATTGACGATCTTCCTGCGGGGGATTACACGCTTTTACTTCGTCGCGGCGATTATGCTGAACAGCATTCGTTTGCCGTCATTCGCCAGCAACATCTTGAAACCAATGTTGTCTTGAATCTGGGAATCGTAGAATTGTCGTCTTCACCAGCCGATGCGGAATATGAAATGTCCGGCAACGGACATCATTGGCAGGGTAAATTGCCAGCGAACGTCGAAGATGTGCCTGTCGGTGATTACACCTTATCTGCCACGAGACGCGATTGGACATTGGATTCAGGTATTTCCGTGACTCGCGGCGGCATCACAACAAATACGACCGAATTTCCTTACGGCTCAATTGAAGTTACGAGCGAACCCACAGGATTAGTCGTCTCGACAAATGGTGTTGAAATTGGAAAGACGCCGATCACGCTGCAAGAGTTAAGACCAGCCCAATACACATTGACCGTATCAGATGGTGAAAATGATTTGATGGCAGATGTGAACGTAGCTCAAAAAGAAGCGGCCAAGCATGATTTTGTCTTTCATTATGGAGCTGTGCAACTGTCGAGCACGCCAGCCGGTGCGGTTGTGATTCGCAAAGGAAAAGGAATTGGCAAAACACCTTTGACGCTCGACCATGTTCCTGCTGGAGAAACGCAGGTTGAGTTGCGACTCCAAGATTATGTGTCCACAAATGTTACAATTCAGGCAGTGGAAGGTGTCACAACGGATCTGTCGGTGAAGCTGTTCAACGAGCAATATCTTCAAGATATGAAAAAGGCGCATGATGCTTTTGCCGCAGGGCAGTTTGCTGATTCGCAAACGGCCATAGCGGCAGCTTTGGCAATTGAGACGAATGACCCGGCAGCGATAGAGTTACAGGGTGAAGTTTCCCAAGCATCTGCGAAAGCAGAAGAAGCGGCAAAGGAGGCACAAGCCAATGCTAAAGCACAAATGCTTGCATCCTTGACGTGGCTGGATTTTCAGCAGGTGATAGCGAATTGCACAGATACGAAACAGGTTCAATATCCCGTGCAATTTAACGATGGCTATTATGAAAATTACATTGATACCGATGGGAAAAAGAAACAGAGATTCATTGTGACTGGACACCATACGGAAATGCAAACCAGAACGGAATCCACATTTAATCCAATGGAGTTTTCACAAAAATACGCAGGCAAGACGTTTGCTTTTAACTGTCCCGGTAATTGGAGCGTGTCAGTTGTTGGAAAAGATGGCAGTGTCACGCTCAAACAAGCGCGCGGCTTATTCGGCTCTGACAATATCAATGTAACTGCACCTGTGAGCAATCCCGACGCCTTGAAGTCTTTGCAGAAGGGTCAAAAAGTAAGAATCAAGGGTGTGCTAACAAAATGTGAGCCGGGAAATTTTGTGCAAACTCTTTATCTGGAAAACGCGGAAATTTTAGAATAAATAGCAGCCCCTCATGCGGCGAGCCTGAAATTTAACGCAGCCAAGAATATAAAAACAATCCGATGAGCAGAACGGCGACAACCCACCAGAGCCACTTGATGCCACGCGGTTTTGCGGAGCCGGTGCCGAATTCTTCCTTCACGAAATCGTCGTGATCAAATTCCTCGTCCGGCAGGCCGAGATTGCTGGCGTAGGCGGTTTCCGACCAGCCGGTGCTTTCGTCGGAGCCGCAGCCGGGGCAGGCTTTGGCGTTGGGCGGAACTTCTGCGCCGCAGTTGGGGCAAATTTCGGGAGGCATTTAGGAAATGCAGAAGGAAGAATGATAAGTGAAGAAAGTCCAGCCGGGCGTTTCAATCATTTCTTCATTCTGCCTTCATCCTTCATCATTTGTTTTCATCCCGCCGCGCTGGTGTATTCCTCGTCCGTCCGCAGGTCGAGTCCCATCAGGACATAGTCGTGCGAGATGGCCTGCATATCCTTGACGTAATCGTCCAGCCGCAACAACTGGCTGAAGCCGAGCATCGCAAACATTTTCATGGCCGACTGCTGCTCGCCGATGAATTCCGCCTCGACCCTTTCCAAACCCGCGCTCCGGGCGATCTCCAGCGTCTCGCCGATGAGCGCGCGCGCCAGCCCGCGTCCGCGCGCTGCGGGATGCACCGACACGCTTACGCGCCCGATCTGCCGTTTCCAGCCGCTCAACTGCTGGTGCAGCGTCGCCACGCCCGTGATTTTTCCGCCGAGCATGCCGAGCAGCGGCAGGTTGCGCGCGTAGTCAATGTTCTGGCACCAGTCATGGATCACCGAAATTTCCGTGACACGGTGCTTGATGAACATCCGTTCCGGTTCGGGTATGCCGAGGAACAACTGGTGAAAATCCTTTTCATCCGCCCGGTGCAACGGGCGCAACGTGGCCTTGCTGCCGTCCTTGAGCGTGACGGTTTTCGGAAACTGCTGGAGTTCGAGTTCTATGTTGTTTGACATGGCTTCTTTTTTGTTGATATGCAATCTGCGGAAAAACAACCGCGCCCGCAACTAATAAAGTTGCGACAATTCCCCCGCCGTGCCTCCGGCCTGATCCAGCAGATGTTCGTCAATCGCCTCCGGGTCCACGCTCCAGCGGCCCGCCAGCGCACCGATTTTTTCGAAATTCATCTCGGCGATTTCCCTCGTCGCGCCGGAATCCCCGTAGTTGAAACATTTCAGGGCGATTCTCGATTCCGGCAACGTCTTCGTTCCCTGGTTCCAGACCGTTTCGCCCGTCCAGGCATACGCGCGCGTCACGCAGCCGTCGTCCACCCGCGCCCAGGCGTGATGATGCGTGAACTTCTCCGCGTGAAAATACTGCACATGGCCGAGCTTGCGGCTCAGGCTGGTCAGGAAAAGAAAACATGCATCAACGTCGTCGTCGGGACTCGGCAGCGCGAGACCGGTCACGATCACCCAGCCGTTCACGCGCGGGCTGATGAAGAATTCATGCCCGCCCGCCATGCCCTCCGACCAGGAGCAGGGGACCGACTGGCTCAAGCCCAGCGCCGTCTGGACCATGTCTGGATTCACGGAACGGATTGCCACCCAGGTGACCGGGCGTTGCGGGCGCAACTGCGGGAACGCGCGCGGCCTTGGAGCCTGCGTTGCGGCTTTTTCAAGCCGTTTCGCGCGCCGGTGCAGGAACATCATCCAGATAAAAATGATACCGGCCACTCCCAATGCCAGAAAGTGCGCGGCCATCAGCATTAATGTTTCTGAATCCGTCGGACTCACGCTTTGAATCTACGCATGCGCAGCGCAGGTTCAACAAAAATTTGCAGCAGCGGACGTGAGTCCGCTCTGATTTTCCTGAAACCAAAATTGAGCCTCCTCACGTCGGCTGCTACGAGTTGTCCTCCAGCCAGTCGAGATATTTTTTGCCGCCCCCGGCCACGGACAGCACCAGAAATTCCGGCGTGTCGTAGGGATGCCGGGCGAGGATCAACTTCTCCAGCGCGGCCAGCTTCGACTTCTTCGTTTTCAGGAGCAGCAGGACTTCCCGGCCCGATTCAATCTTTCCCCGCCACCGGTAATGCGACTCGATTTTGGGAACGAGATTTGCGCAGGCGATCAGGCGCGACTGCAACGCGGCTCCGGCCAGCGCGCGAGCCGTCTTCAAATCTGGCGCGGTGACGAGCACTACGGCAAAAGATGCGGCGGTTTTCATTTCAGGGATGTCCAATGCGCCATGGGCGCGGGATATTTGTAGTTCAAAAGCCGATTCCAACACAAGCTCCGTCGGGATAGCGTCCTAATCTCAATTCGCAATGTCATCGTAACCCGCCGATTCGAGGGGGAACCTGCCGATTCCCTGACCGATTTTTGAAATTGCCGGGTAATTTTTGCCTGATGAAAATCTTGCCCCGGCGGCAAAAATTTCCTGTGACGAAGCCGTTCCGCCATCGAACTGCCGCCGGGATTTTGTCATTTCAGGCTTGCGTTTTCCGGCTTCAAAGGAAACATTGCTCGCCTTATATGCAAGCACAAGACGCAACGGCGGTTTATCTCTTCAAGCTTTGGCCATGGATTGAAGCCAACAAGAAGCGGATCATCATTTGTGTCGGAATCATCATCGCCGCCATTTTCATTTTTTCCTTTATTACATGGCAGAAGGGAAAAGGGGAGGTTGATGCCGGACAGGCGCTGACATCCGCCCTCATTTCCAATGAAGGCGGCCAGTTGGCCGCCGCCTGCCTGAAAATCGCCGCCGACCATCCGTCCACGCTCGCGGGACAGCGCGCGTTGATGCAGGGGGCGGCGTCGCTGTTTGAAGCGGGCCGGTATGCGGACGCGCAGGCGCAGTTTCAAAATTATCTCGATGCGCACGCTGACGGCATGTTCACGGGGCAGGCGGCGCTCGGCGTGGCGGCCTGCCTGGACGCGCAGGGCAAATCGGATCTGGCGGTGGACGCTTATCAGCGGGCCATCGGGAATCTGTCGGACAACGAGGGAACGGGCGTTGCGAAGCTGGCCATCGCGCGGATATATGAGACGGAGGGAAAGCCCAATGACGCGCTTGCCCTGTATGGCGAAATCATCCGCGCCAACCCGAACAGCGCGCTTGGCTCGGAAGCTTCCGTGAGGGCGATGGAATTGAAGTCAAAGTCATTATCAAACACCCTTTCGGCGCCGGCCGCTCCCGCCGCTCCCGCCGCCAGCGCGCCGTTTCAATTGAGCCACTAAACATGAAGCTTGCGATTATCGGCACAGGTTACGTCGGCCTCGTCTCGGGAACATGTTTTGCGGAGGTCGGACATCAGGTCATTTGCGTGGACAACGACGCGGCCAAGGTAAAAATGCTGCAGGCGGCCGGAATCCCCATTTACGAACCCGGCCTGGAAGAGCTTGTGAAGAAAAATGTCGCCGCAGGACGCCTTTCATTCACGAACAGCACCGCCGACGGAGTCCAGAAATCGGACGTGGTTTTCATCGCCGTGCCGACGCCGCCGCAGCCGGACGGCTCGGTGGATTTGAGCTACATTGAGCGCGTCGCGCGCGACATCGCAGCCGCCATGACGAGCTATAAAATTGTCGTGGACAAAAGCACGGTGCCGGTGAAGACCGGCGAAAAAGTTTCCGAGACCATCAAGCGCTACTGCGCCGCAAAGGTGGAATTCGACGTGGTCAGCAACCCGGAATTCTTGCGCGAAGGATTTGCCGTCGGCGATTTGATGAATCCCGACCGCGTGGTCATCGGCGTCCGCTCGCAGCGCCCGGTTGCCGCGATGAAGGAGATTTACACGCCGTTCAAGGCGCCCATCATCGTCACCGACATCAATTCCGCCGAACTCATCAAGCACGCGGCGAATTCATTTCTCGCGCTGAAAATTTCCTACATCAACGCCATCGCCACTGTCTGCGAGGCTGCCGGCGCGAACGTGCAGGAAGTCGCTCAGGGCATCGGCCTGGATGAGCGCATCGGCCGCCGCTTCCTCAACGCCGGCATAGGTTTTGGCGGCAGTTGTTTTCCGAAGGACTTGAGCGCGTTCATCAAGATTTCCGAGCAGGTCGGCTACGAGT
>CAYPTV010000117.1:0-8051 GCA_964413505.1 uncultured Bifidobacteriaceae bacterium
CCAGTTGGCCGCCGATGCCGGAGTCCAGCGAGAGTTCAAAATGTTCGAGCAGCCCGGACGAAAGCCCGATGGCGGTGGCGGAACGCAGCGAGCGCGTGTCGTCCGGCGAAAAATTCTCGGCCATCGGCGAGCACGGGCGGTTCAGGAAGATGGCGGCGCGGTTGACGCTCAGGATTTCGCGCAGGAACATCAGGAATTGTTTCAGCATCGCCTCGGCGTCGAGCGAGTGCGTGAGGATGGACGAGAAATCGCGCAGCACGTCGAGCGTCTGCGCCGCGTTGACGAAACGGCTGGCCGGGGAAATTTCCGACGGGCGGAACGGGGAAACTTGCGACGACGGAATCGCGGACGATTGCGCCGGGCGCGTGGCGACTTGCGTTGACGGTGTGCTTTCAGGGCGTTCGAGCAGAGACGCCAGCAGGCGCGTGCGGACGGGTTTCGTTAAAATGTGCGTGAGGCCGTGCAGGAAGGCTTCTTCTTCCCACGCGGATTCGCTGTAGGCGGTGTAGGCGATGATGGCGCACTTGGGATCGCGGCGGCGCAGGCGTTCGATAACCCAGACCAGCTCGACATCCATCATGTCCGTGTCGAGGATGCACGCGGCGACGAGACCATGGACGAGCAGTGGTTCGGCCTCGTCCACGCCGAGCCGGTGGACGACGCGATATTGCTCGGGATTCAGCCCCGCGCGAATCGTCTCGGCGAAGGCGGGATGATTGGACAATGCCAGGATGGTTTTCATGGCGTTCTGAATGTTTCAGGTGCCTGTCACTTACACCGTATTTTCCACAGTTGCGAGAAAAGGTCAATGCAATCTTGATGTGGCAATGTGAAGTTTGGATGACGCTTGCCAACTTCGGGCGAAATGCGGTATCGCTTGGAACGTGACCAACAGCCGCACCGCGAAAAATCGCCGCCGTAACCCGGCAGGGCTGACCTGCCGGCCAGCCAAGTCGCGCAGGGGCGACAGGATTGTCCTGACAAAGTGCCGTTGCATTTTCCGTCATTTTCGGGCAGATTCATTTTATGAGCGACAAGCAACTTGCCTTGGATTCGATTGAGCGTTTGCCCGCGGACGCGAGCCTCGACGTCATCGCCGAGCGGGTGGAGTTTCTGGCCGCAGTCCGCAAGGGGCTTGACCAGATCGAGCGCGACGAGACCGTGCCGCACGAGGAAGTCAAACGGCAACTGGCGACATGGCTTTCAAAATAATCTGGTCGGAACAGGCGCGGGACGACTTGCAATCCATCGTGCTGTTTATTGCCCAGGACAATCCGGGCGTCGCCGAATCTTTCGGTTGTCTGCTCATGTCCAAAGTGGATGTGCTGGCGCAGTTTCCGCAACTCGGACGGATTGTGCCGGAAGAACAGGACGAAAATGTCCGTGAAATTATTCTTCGTCCGTATCGGATCATTTACAAGGTTCTGGCGGAAAGACAAGCCGTCGGCATTGCCCGCGTCTGGCACGGCGCGCGTGGCGAGCCGGAAATTCCAGGCCGGTTGAATTTTTAGTCTTCTTCGCGTCGCTGCGATTCGTTTGGTTTTGCCTTGGAATTTCCTTTTATCATCCGGCGCGTTTCGGCTTTCCGCGCGGCGGCCAATTGATATATTGCATTCATGTATCGGACGCAGGATTTGCACGTCAAAGAAATCGTCAGGCTCTCCTCGCCGCGCGAATTGAAGGCGCAGACGCCGTCGGGCGACGCCGTGAACGCCACCGTCGCGCGCAGCCGCGAACGGGTCATCCGCATTTTGCGGCAGGAAGACCCGCGCCTGCTCGTCGTCATCGGCCCGTGCTCGATCCACGATGAAAAAGGCGCGCTCGAATACGCGGAAAAATTAAACGCGCTGCGGAAAGAATTCGCCGACAGGATGGAAATCGTCATGCGCGTCTATTTTGAAAAGCCGCGCACGACCATCGGCTGGAAAGGATTGATCAACGATCCGCATCTGGACGGCTCGCAGGACATCGAGACCGGCTTGAAAATTGCGCGGCGACTGCTGCTCGAAATCACCGGCATGGGCTTGCCGGCGGCGACGGAATTTCTCGATCCGATTGTGCCGCAATACATCGCCGATCTGATCACCTGGGCGGCGATCGGCGCGCGCACGACGGAATCGCAGACGCATCGCGAAATGGCCAGCGGACTTTCCATGCCCGTCGGCTTGAAAAATTCCACGGACGGGAGTTTGCAGATCGCGATTGATGCGATGGGTGCAACGCGGCACGCGCACAGTTTTCTGGGAATTGACCAGGACGGCGCGACGGCTATCGTGCGCACGAGCGGCAATCCACACGCGCACGTCGTCTTGCGCGGCGGCCGCGCGAAGACGAATTATGACGCCGAGAGCATCCGCGCGGCGGAGGAGAAATTGATTTCCGAAAAACTGCCGCCGGTGCTGATGGTGGATTGCAGCCACGCGAACTCGGAGAAAAAATTTGCGAAGCAGGAAGACGTGTGGCGCTCGGTCATCCAGCAGCGGGTCGAAGGCACGCGCTCGCTGATCGGGCTGATGGTCGAGAGCAATTTGTTTGAAGGCAGCCAGCCGATTCCGAAAAATTTGAAAGATTTGCGTTACGGTGTTTCGTTGACCGATTCGTGCATCGGCTGGGAAACGACGGAGCGAATGCTGCGCTGGGGCCACGAAACTTTGGGAAAAATCATTTCCGAAAAAGTTTCAGCCGTTTGATTTTTCAATTTCAAAACGAATAGCGGTAGGCGAGCGAAAAGAGATGCACGTTGAAAGTGTATTTGCCGTCGAACGCAGGGTTCTGGTCGGTGGTGATGTTTCGCGTGTTGTAAAAATCCAAACCGTAAGCGGCTTCCAGTGAATTATGTTTGCCTTTCCACCCGATTCCAACCGTGATGACATTTTGATCCGCGTCGGGAATCGTCGGCGAGAAAGTCGAATCCGGCACCGGGCTTTGATAAAATTGATAGCCGCCGCGCAAAATCCAGTGGTCGGAAAATTTCCAGTCGCCGCCAAAGCCTGCGGTAAAAGTGTCGCGCCAGTTTTCCGCAATATTTTGTGACGGCACGCCCACGCCGTTCGCGCCGATGTTGACGGGCAAATTGCTGAAGCGGGAAAATTGAATCCATTCCACGTCGCTTTCAAGGCGGACGGCGTCATTGATTTGGATTCCATAACCAACGCTGACAATGGTGGGAAATTTTATCTGGCTTCCAAAGCTCGTGCTTGGCATTCCGCCGGGGAAATTATTGAATTCAGTCGTGCCGCTGTAATTGACGGTTATGGGCGAGCGATAAGTCACGGCGAAACGCTGGCTGTCGGTGACGTTCCATGTGAGGCCGAGATTTCCACCGTAGCCGACGCCGGTGCCTTCGGCCTGCGCATACAGATTTGGAACAAACGGCGAAAGCAGTTGCTTGAATTCCAAGTCCGACCACATCACGTCCAGCCCCGCACCGATTTGAATTTTATCGCCCAGCTTCATCGAGATTGTTGGATTGAAATTGATTGTGATGAGTTGTGAAAAATATGGCGCGGTGTAAGTGAACGCGCCGGTCGGTTGCGCGAACGCGCTGGAATTTTGATTCCACTCATTGCCTAGGCCGTAAGGCATCGTGACGCCGAGGCCGATCGCGAACCGGTCGTTTTTCAGAGGCATCGAGGCAAAGAAATTTGGCAGCAATTTCCACGGGTCTTTCGTGCTGGCCGACTGGCCGGACGGCGAAGTGAAACTTGAACTGATATAAACAATGGTCGGCGTGAGTTGCGCCTCGATGTTGGTCAGGTCAACGAGGTTGGCCGGATTTTGCTGCACGGCTGACGAATCGTCCACCTGCGCGATGCGCCCGCCCGCGCGGCCCAGATCAAAAGTGCCCGGTGGCGGATTGCGGAAGCCTTCGGCGTTGAGTGAAATTGCGGACAAAAATGTCAGCGTAGTCATCCATGCAATTTGAGCCGCACGATTTTTCCTGGTTCTATTTTGCTCCGTCCGGTTCGGTTGTTTTTTCATAATCGTAATTTTACCGCTACTTTGGACAGTATTTGTCTTATGATGAGACAGATTTTAACTTCCGATGCGCCTGATTCAGTTAAAACCCTGTAAAGCACAGCAGCAGCGGTGCCAGATGGCAAGCATAATTGGACAAGTCTGAATAATGGTTTTGTTTTGGCGTGAAAAATGGTGCATTCTGCGCACGCAATGAGCAAAAGTTCCAACGGCAATGGAAATGGTCACGGCCCGCATCATCTAGTCCGCCAGATTAAGAAAAAGGCGGCGCAGGCCGCTCTGCCGACCCATGCCGTGAAGGAAAGCCAGGTGACTTTCAAGACGGCCGAAGGCGTGGAGCTGCATGGCACGCCTGTGCGCGTCACGCGCCACATGGTCGTTTTCGAGCTATACAATCCGGACGTCACCCTGCAATTTTCAGAGGCACTCGACGAGTTTGAAATCACCTTGCAGGCGCAGAAGGTTTATTCCGGGCGCGCGACCATCCGCAACGTCGTCAACGCCGGGACAAAAACCATCTGCGAGGCGACGCTCAAGGATGACGGCTGGACGGACTTGAACCTCGATTTAGTTGTCTTAAACGACGAACGGCTGGCGGAGGAATTTAAAAAATTTGTTCAGGAATGGCAAAAAATTTACAAGGTGCTGCCTGAATACAAAGAAGCCGTCGTGGATATAATGATGTTTTTGACCGACTTGCAATTCTGGTTGGAACAAATAAATCTCGGCATCCGCTCGTCGCCAGAACAACCTGAATTGGAGCAGGCAGTGATCAAAAGATTGAGCCCGCCGATCATCTCGTCATTAAATATTTTGTTCTCCAAATTTGAGCACATTGCAACGGGCTTGAGCGAAGAAATGCGCCCGGCTCACCGTAGTTACATTCAACGCTTGTTGCATCCATTAGTGCTGGCCGCGCCGTTTGCCAATCGTGCCTACCGGAAGCCTTTGGGTTATGCCGGAGATTATGAAATGGTCAACATGATGGCCCGCAATCTGCCGGAAGGAACGTCCCTTTTCGCCAAAATTTTTCACGTCTGGCTTGTTGATCAAGGTTCCGCCCTCGCACATCGCAATCGTTTGAAATATATAGTCAGACGCATAGAAGCAGAAACGATGCGCGTGTCAAATGCGAGCCGGCGCGATGCGCGTATTTACAATTTTGCCTGCGGACCGGCGATTGAAGTGCGGCATTTTATTGAAGATTCTCCGTTGAGTGAACGGGCGGAATTTACACTCGTTGATTTTGAGACTCATGCGCTGGAATGTGCTGCCAAAACAATTAATCAAACCATAAAAAAACATGACTTGGACACGCTCGTGCGGTTTAAACGCAAAAGCGTCCAGCAAATATTTAAGGAAAATCAAAAAACAAATGCGGCAGAAAATAGCGACCGCGAAAAATACGATTTTGTCTATTGCGCAGGGCTATTCGATTACTTGCCGGACAGCACTTGCAGGCTTTTGATAAAAATTTTTTATGACTGGCTTGCGCCTGGAGGCCTGCTTTTGTTGACGAATGTGGCTACGACAAGCCCCAACCGGGGCAGCTTGGAACTTATTTTAGACTGGCATCTTTTATATAGGGATGCGGCACAATTTCTGGCCTTGTCCGATGTCATTCTTGAAGGTGAGCCACGGGTTCAAAGCGATGAAACTGGAATCAATATATTTTTGGAAGCGCGCAAGCCGATTACCGGCTGAAAAATCTTCCTTGGGCCAGGCCGAATTTCGCGAGGCATTTTTGGCCAGTGAAAAGCAGGTGCGCGTCAGCACCGGCAAACTGGCGTGCGCCCTTGTTTTCGTATTGATGCCGTTCGGAATTACGCTGGACCATTTTGTTTATCCAGAGCATTTGCTCCGATTTTTTGAGATGCGGCTTTTGTGTTCGTTGTTAATCGTTGGCATTTGGCTGCTGCATACAACACCGATAGCAAAAAAGTGTTATCCCGTGGTTGGCCTGCCCGTAGTGATTCTTCCGGCGTTTTTTATTTGCTGGATGATTCACGTCACCAAAGGCGCGGATTCGCCTTACTACGCGGGTTTGAATTTGATCCTGTTGGCGGTCAGTGCCGTGGGACATTGGAGCCTATTGGAAAGTTTTCTGGCGGTTGGCTCCGTCATTTTCATGTATGTAATCGCTTGTCTCAACAATGGAATTAGCGGCGAGAAATTCGGTCCGGTTTTCAACAATCTCTATTTTTTGTCCCTGACTGGAATCATTGTGATTTGCGGAAACCATCTTTTTAACCGGCTTCGTTTTCAAGAATTCACGCTGCGTTACCAGCTCGACAAAAACAAACGCGAGCTTGAGGAATCCCACCGCAAGCTCGTCGAGCTGGACCGGCTCAAAAGCCGATTCTTCGCCAACATCAGCCACGAACTTCGCACGCCGCTCACGCTGCTGCTCTCGCCGCTGGAGGCGCTCATGCAACGCACCGACAGATCATTCGACGACAGGACGCGCGAAATATTCGAGACCATGCATGCCAACGCCATGCGGCTCCTGAAATTGATCAACGACCTACTCGACCTCATCCGCCTCGAATCCGGCCGCATGGACATTAAAAACGATCCCGTCAGCGTCGCTGATTTCCTCAAGGGACTCGCCAGCGCGGTGAAGCAGGTCGCCGTGGACAAGCACATTTCTCTGGAAACGAACGTCGGCCCGGAACTGGACATGATTTTGACCGACCGCGACAAGGTGGAAAAAATCGTGCTGAACCTTTTGTTCAACGCGCTGAAATTCACGCCCGCCGACGGCCGCGTGGAATTGCGCGCGGAAAAACAGGACGACCATTTTGTTTTGAGCGTCACCGACACCGGCGTGGGCATCGCGGAAAAAAACCTGCCGTTCGTCTTCGACCGTTTCTGGCAGGCCGACAATTCGTCGCGCCGGAAATTCCACGGCGTGGGCATCGGGCTGGCGCTCGTCAAGGAGCTTGTCGAGATGATGCGCGGCTCGGTCGCGGTGCAAAGCCAGGAAGGCAAGGGCACGGTATTCACCGTGAAACTGCCGTTCCAAAAAGCGGTTGCGCAGCCCCAGCCTGGAACCGCCGTGCCCGTCGCGGCCAAAGACGGCGCGGCAGGATCCGACGAATGGCTGCAGAATCTGTATCGCCGCGCGGAACTTTTCCCGGCGGTCACGGTGTTGCGCGGGGCGGTCAAGCCCGTTGAATTTTCCGGCAACCGCCCGGTCGTGCTCATCGCCGAGGATGAGCCGGACATGCAGCGGTTTTTGAAATCGGAACTCCAGAAGGATTACGACGTGATCGCCGCGACTGACGGCGTGCAGGCGCTGGAAAAGGCCGAGCATTTCCTGCCGGACATCATCCTGCTCGACATGATGATGCCGGAAATGGACGGCCTCGAAGTCTGTCAGGCATTGCGCAAACGCCCCGCGACCCTGAAGATTCCGGTGATTTTGCTGACGGCGCGTGCCGACGAGGAGACGAAGTTCGAGGCGCTGCAAATGGGCGCGAACGATTTTCTGGCAAAGCCGTTTTCTTCGACCGAGCTTCAGGCGCGCATCAAAAACCTCATCGAGTCGCATCATTACCAGCGGAAGCTTTCAAAGCAGAACGTTGCGCTCACGACCGCTATCGAACAGATCAAGGAGACAGAAACGCAATTGGTCCAGTCCGAAAAACTCGCGTCGCTCGGTCGTTTAAGCGCAGGCATCATCCACGAAATAAACAACCCGCTGAACTTCACGATGACCGGGTTGTTCACGCTGCGGAACAAGGGCAAGCATCTCCCGCCGGAACAACGCGGCGAATACGAGGAAATCCTCAACGACATCGAGGAAGGACTCAAGCGCGTGCGCAACATCGTCTCCGACCTGCGCACGTTCACGCATCCGGGCGTCGGCGTCGGCGAGCCTGTGGACGTGGCCGAGATTGTCGGCGCGTCGCTGCGGTTCCTCGCCGGCGAATGGAAGAACGCCGTCCATATAGAGCAAAACCTGCCGCCGAACCAGCTCGTCTGGGCGAACCGCAACAAATTGATTCACGTCCTGGTCAATCTGGTGCAGAATTCGATTGATGCGCTCGCGGAGAAGAAATTCCCGGACG
>CAYPTV010000118.1:0-7986 GCA_964413505.1 uncultured Bifidobacteriaceae bacterium
GTTCGAGCATGACGCGGAAATCGTCGAGCTGCTTCTCGAGTTTTTGGAGCGGCTCGATCTTGTTGCGGATGATGCCGGCCTCGTCAATGAAGCCCTGGGCTTTCTCGCGGTTGTTCCAGAAATTTTCGTCTGCCATCAACGAATTCAGCTCGCCCGACCGTTTTTGCAATGTGGGCACGTCAAAGAAACCTCCGCAGGTGCGTGAGCTTCTCGGTGGCGGTCGTCAGTTGCGGGGCGATCAGTTCGAACATCGAGGCAGAATACAGAAGTCAGGATTCAGAATCCAGAATGTATTACCTCCGCCTGTCGTCGCGATTGTTTTTGCCCGCGCGCCGCCACATTTTATAATTAATATAAAGCAACAAGAGCAGCAGGAGCAGGAGCAGATAACCCCAAACCAAAATCTCCCGCAGAAACTTGGCGATCTTCCGGTTGGCCGGCGACATGTCGGTATCATCTTCGTTTGTCGTGGAGACCTTCCAGTCTTTGCCGTTGGTCGAATTTTTTTCAACTGTGTCAATCGAGTTTTCCGCCTCGCTTTGTTGCGATGTTGTTTTTGATCCAGCCCATTGATTGGCGGCATTGGTTTTCTGGGCAAAACCAGCCTGAGAGGCCGCCGCAACCGTTGCCGCAGGAATTGCCGGAGTGCTTGAGCCAGGCGCAAATGTAATTTTTTTGGTCGGGGAAAAATTCTGCTTAATTTCAGGCTGATTTGACGATGGCGCGGGCAAAACGAAATTGCCCGCTGCTGTTCCATCGGACTCATGCACCGGTGAGAATCCTACAGTCGCTTTGGCATCAGGATACACGAGATCTTCCGACACGGTTTCTTCCGACGTAATAATCGCATCATAGGATTCTTCAACATGGCCATCCGGGAAGAGCATGTTGCCCTTTCTCTCATGTAAACCGAGTCCCCAATGCCTCAAGTTGACCGGGCAGGGTATTAGCCTGATTTCCGGACTGGAATAGGCAAGGTCGGGGCAGCTTGGGGAGTTCCGATCAACGGCGAGAACTGCTCCAAGATGGTTCGGGTCCGACTGAAGGCCGATTTCATAGCTCAGGTTCCAATCGTTGAACTGGTTGAAATTTGTCGCCGGCCAGCGCTCCAAGTCCGCAGGACAAGCAAGCAGCTTTGGCGTCAAGAGTTCGCCCGCGAGCGGACGGAAATGTTTGTATGCAAAATAAAACGGCCCGGCTATTTGATAGCCTGCAATGACAAATTCCAGCGAACCGCCCTCGTTGGTGGAAACCTGAGTTGGAAATTTTCCGCCGTGATCGTTCGCAAACAAATGGAAGGCGAGGCCGGTTTCATTCAAGTTGTTCACGCATTGAATCCGCATGGCCCGAACCTTGCCTTGCTGCAACACCGGCAAAAGCATCGCCGCCAGAATGCCGATGATGGCGATGACCACAAGCAACTCCACGAGCGTGAACGCGCTTGCCCGGCAACTGGACTTGGGAATATCCATGCTGAAATCCATTCAGCAGACGCCATGCCGTGAGGATTTTCCAATAAAATGAGAAACTTCAGTTTCCAAAAGCGTGAGCCTCACGCAAACGCGCGCGAAATTTACGCGCACTAAAACTTTAGCCCTCTCGACCAATGCAGCATCCACCAACACAATCGGCTTCCGGCACAATGAACTGGAAGGATGGCGCAGAAAAATCCTTGGAGCGGACGCAAAAATCCCCGGGTTATTACGGCTAACCCCAGAGTTCTGCCCGCCAACCCTGGGATTATTTGCTCCACCCCTGGGGTTTTACCCTACACCCCCAAGGTTTTGCCCGCTACCCCCGGGGTTCTGCACTCCACCCCCAGGGTTTTACCGGTCACCCCCAGGGTTCTGCGGTCTACCCCTGGGGTTTTGCCGTCCACCCCCAGGGTTCTACTCGCCACCCCCAGGGTTCTACTCGCCACCCCCAGGGTTCTGCGCGCTACCCCTGGGGTTTTGTTCGTCAACCCCGGGGTTTTTGCTGCCAACCCCGGGGGTTTCCGGTGCATTCCACCCATTTTGATGCTGGATTTCTGGGTTTTTGGCCTAATTCTCGACAATTTGCGTCAAAAACAGACTTTGAGGGGCAAAATCACTTGGTTGGCGTCTAAAAGCGTCAAAGTTCGTCTTCGCGCTCGGTGTAAAAGAGTTTGTGGGCGCGGTCGTAGTCGGTTTCCGGCACGAAGACCTGGGCGGGGCGGCTCAAATCGCCGTCGTCCGGCGCGGCGGGGTCAACGAACGATTGCGTGGCGGCGATGCCGTGCTTGTCGAGCATGGCGACGAGCATCTCGGCGTTGATGAACGGGCCGGTGTAGAACAGTTTCACGCGAGAAATTTAGCCGCAGATGGACACGGATGAAACACAGATTAGGGAATCGCGAGACGGTTGGTGACGACGCCGGTTTGCTGAAGAAGATTTGTAAGGCCGGAATTGTTCAACTCCTGAGCGCTGCCGTCGGCGAGGCCGATGTTTCCTGCAAAATGGTGGCGCGCGGCTGTCCAGGCAATGGGAGCGTTAGTTGAAAGTTCCAACAAGCCGGATTTTACTGGAACTCCATTGATTTCAAAATTGTCGTCGCCGTCGAGAATCATTTGTGGATTCATATCGTTGGTCACATCTACGCCGACAAAGTAGCTGATGTTGGAACTGGGAAGTCCTGCAAATGAATTTGTTTCAAAGTGCTCCATATCCGCCGGGCAATGTAATACTTTAGCCGTGCTTAATTGGTTGGACATGACCTGAAAGGTTTGCACGACATATCCAGTGGCAGCCATTTCCATCGAGCCACCAAGCGTCACAGAAACTCCCATTGGATATTTATCACCGTTGTCGCCTTCCCAAGTTTTGTATGCCAGACCGATTTGGTGGAGATTACTGATGCAGGTGATTTTCATTGGTCCTTGTGGGCCAATGAAAATCGCCGGAAGCAGGAACAAAGTTAAAACCACCAACACCACGATGACCACCAACACTTCAACCAGCGTCATCGCATGGCTTCTGTTATTTGAAAAGCGCGGTTTCATGGAATCGCGAGACGGTTGGTGGCGAGGCCGGTTTCGTGAAGGTAATCTCGCAAGCTATAAAAATACGTTTCCCGAACTTCTCCATCCACGGTTCCAATCATGCCGCAGGCATCGTGTCGTTCTTCAGCCCAATCAACGGGAATTTTATACCAATCCGCAGCCATATTGGTCGAGATCTCCAGCAACCCGGATTTTACGCGAACGTTGTTGACGACAAAGCTGTCGTCGCCAGAAAGGAAAGCTTGCGGATAATTTGTGCTCGCGTCCACGCCGACAAAATAGCTGATATTTTTGGCCGTGAAACCAATACTAAAATTCGTTGCCGCGACATGGCTTTTGTCCGCCGGGCAAATCAAATACTTTGGCGTTTTCAATTCATTGGACAGAATTTGGAAAGTCGTCATCGCGTCTCCGTCGGCTGCCAATTCCATTGTTCCGCCATTTGAGGCGGAAATTTTCATCGGGAAACTCCCATTGTGGTCGTTTGCCCAACTTTGGTAAGCGTAGTAAATTTCTTCCAAGTTGTTTTTGCAGCCTTCCGCCAGTTGATGACGACGGTTGGCTTTCCGAGCTGGCAGAGTCATTGCAACAGCAATCGCCAAAACGAGAATCACCACCAACACTTCAATCAGCGTCATCGCCAGATTTCTTTGATTTGAAAAGCGCGGTTTCATGGGCGGTTACAATCAATATGGCCGTGCAAAAAATCATTTCCAGTAAAATCTCAAGACCTGGATGTCGGTGGCGGTGTTGCGGAAGAGGATGGCGGTGAAGTCGCGGCTGGAGTTGCCGATGTGCGCGGTGATGTGGACTTCAAAGGTGCGGCTGCGGACGTCGCAGAGGTTGTTCAACTGCGCGATGGCCTGCGGGTTGAGGACGCCGGCGGCGGCAATCTGGCCCACGTTGCGGAAGGGCGTGTCGTCTATCGTGCCGTCAATGCCGTCGGGGCCGGCGCGTTGCAGGATGATGGCGGCGGCGGTGTTGGTGTCCACGCCGGGAAGCATCTGGAGGACGTTCACATCGGCGGTGTTGATGTTGACGCGGCCGGAGGAGACGGGCGTGAAAACGTCCGCCAGCCCGAACGGATAGTCCGGCACCTGGCCGGGAGCGTTGCCGAGGCCGAGTTTTGGATGCTGGAAATTGGCGGGCGAGTGGCCGGACGCGGCGCTGCCCCAATACATTTCTGGCGTGACTCCCTTGACGAGGAGCAGTTCGGACAGGTCGTCCATGGGCGCTTCCTTGCAGTAATACGGCGGGCTCAAGCTCTGGTAATAATCATTCTTCGCCCCGGCGATGCGCGGCATGTTGCCGGGCTGCACCCAGTCCTGGATGGAGTCGGACACGACGGACAGGCTGTCGGCATCCACGCCCATGAGCGTGAGCGCCTGCTGCAAGGTGGCGGAGCCGGCGGTATTGATGTTGACCTTGCGTTCGAGGTCGGTGATTTTGATGGAGATGGTGCCGTCGCCGACGGGGAAATTGTCCAAGGAAACTCCGGAGAGCGGGCTGTTGGATTCGCCCAGGCCGCCGGGGCCGCCGGCCCAGAGCTGGTTGAGCGAATCGTAAGGCTCGCTGGGGATGGACGCGGACTGCGACAAAACCCAGCGCGCATATTCCACGCCGGAACGGCCGAGCCAGAGCAACTGCTGCTCGTCGTCGGCCTTCTGCGCAAGGACCATCTCGACCTTCATGGAGAGCGCAAATTTGGCCGCCAGCGCCGAGAACACGAAGATGGCAATCATCACGACGATGAGCGCCATGCCGGTGCGGGAATTGTTCTTGAGCGGGGAAATTTTCATTTGATCCCCCTGCCACCGATATTGATTCCGTTGATACTGTTAATTGGATTATTTCCGTTGATCGCGCCGCCGGGCCTGCCGTTTTGTTCAATGGAGGGGAGGGTTTCGGACGGCATGGCGATTTCGCGCTGGATGCTGAGCGCGGGATTGTTGCCGTAGGCATCACTGCCGGGGCCGTTGAGCGTGAGCGTGACGCGCACCAGCGGCGGGATGGAATTGGTGTCGTCCCATTCCTTGTCCCACGCCATGGTGTTCGTGTCCCAGCATTCGGTCACGAAATCCTTCACGTCGCGCGCGAGGATGAGAGGCGCTGCCTGTTCATCCTGGTCCATGTCCATCAGGACGGGATTCTGGCGCAGCACGAGGTTTCTGACCGAGTTGGCGTCCGGCTCGACGGCGAAGGTGAGCCGGCGCAGGTTGAAGTCGCCGAATTTTCCGTTGCGCGGGAAAATGTCCGGCACGCGCGAGACGAAGCTGAATTCCGGCTGGTCTCCGTTCTGGACGATAAAGCTGTAGTATTGCATCGAGGCCTGCGCCGACTGGATGCAGGTGAGCGAATCCTCTATGGTGCGGACGGCGATGCGCTGGCGCTGGGCGCGCGCGGCGACGGACAGTCCGACCTGCGACGACCGCAAAATCAGAACCCACGTCGAATAGACCGCCGCGATGATGAGCGCGAAAATCACGATGGCGACCATGATCTCGATCAGCGTGAACGCGCTGACGAATTTCGAGCGCCGAATTTCGAGCGCCGAATCCTTTGAATTTCGGAATTTGAAATTTGAAATTTGAAATTTCATTTTATGCCCGGCCCCCCGTCAAGGCTGCCGCCCTTGGATTGCGGGCGGAAAAGCAGGATGCTCATTTTTTCGGGGCGGTCGCTGTCGGCGCGCTTCACGACGTAATCCACTTCATACAGCTTGTTTGAGAGGACTTCCGTGGTGGTCGCCGTCCATGTGCTGCCGGGATACACGTCGCCAAAATCGCCCGATTCCGTGCCTTCGACGAGCTGGTTCGTCAGCGAAAGTTCCGACGCCAGCATTCCCGCGTCCACAATCGGGCGCTGGAGCCGCCGCGCGTTTTGGAGCGATTGCGAGATGAGCGCGAGGATCGCAAACACGGCGATGAAAAACGCGGCGATGGCGATCATGCACTCGATAAGCGAAAACGCCTTCTGGCCGGCGGGCTGGATTGTTGCGCGCGTTTTCATTTGTCCACGGCGCTGACGGTTGCGATGGAGGTGGAAAATTCCAGCGTGATTTTCCGCCAGTCGTCGCCGGAATGCAGCACCACCGTCATCTCATCGCAGGTGCCGTTCGGGAAAAACCGCACGCGCGAAACGTCCGACTGGCTGAAGTCCATCATGTTGATGTCCAGCATCGCGAAGTCAATGCCATCAGGCAGCGCCGCGGATTTTCCGCCGGACGATGCAAATGTCCTGTCCAACGGATGAAAAGTCACATCCGTGGGCTGTCCTCCGAGGATTGCATGCGCCCGCGCGTCGTTGCAGGCGTCCACCATGTCGCTCACGGCCTTGCGCATCCCTTCTTTTTGCAGCGACTGGAGGATGGACGGCACGCCCATCGCCGCCATTAGCCCGATGATGCCCACGACGATCATGATTTCAATCAGCGTGAACGCTGTGCGCGGTCGAGAGTCGAGGGCAGAGAGCCGAGGGCAGGAAAAAACTTTCATCGCGACCTCAAGAATGGATTGATGAAATCAGCCGGAACAGCGGCAGCAAAATGCTGACCAGCAGGAAGCCCACGATGACCGCCATCATCATGATCAGCAGCGGCTCGATGAGCTGCGTCATCACGCGTAGGCCGATCTGTAGTTCGCCCTCATAGGTGTCGGCAAGATTGTTCAACGCGCCCGGCACGTCGCCCGTCTCCTCGCCGATGCGCACCAGGTCAATCATCAATTGCGGGAACACCTTGCTCTTGGCCATCGGTTGCGCGAGCGTCTTGCCGTCCGTCACGGCCTCGCGCGTCTTGGCAATCGCCTCCTTGATCAGCCGGTTCGACAAAACCTGTTCCGTGATTTTCAACGCCATCAAAACCGGCACGCCGTTTTGCAGCAATGTGCCAAGCGTGCGCGAAAACTGCCCGAATAAATTCAACTTCACCACCTTGCCGACGACGGGCGCGGACATTTTCCATTCGTCCAGCTTCCGCGCGCCCTCTTCGCTGGCCTGAAATCGTTTGAACAAAATGATCGCCACGATGATGAGCAGTCCCAGCAGCCACCAGAAATGAATCAGAAACGTGCTGAAGCCCATCAGCATCCGCGTCGGCAGCGGCAACTGGACGCCGAAGCCGTTGAAGATGTCCATGAACTTCGGCATCATGAAAAACATGAAGAACGCGATGATGCCCGCGCCCACGCACATCACCATCGCCGGATAAATCAGCGCGGATTTGAACTTCGCCTGCACCTCGGCGAACTGCTGGAAATGCTGCGCCATGCGCCGCAGCACTTCCACGAGCGAGCCGGACGATTCACCCGCGCGCACCATGTTGACATACAAATCCGAAAAGATTCGCGGCTGCTTGGCCATCGCGTCGGACAAGCCCTTGCCCTCGGTCACTTCCTGCTTCAGTTCGCGGCTGATGTCAGCCGGAATCCCCTTGCTCTCCAAATGAGTCATGCTGTTGAGCGCCACCGTCAGCGGCATTCCCGATTGCAGCAAGTTTGCCATCTGCTGCGTGTATGTCGCCAGCTCCTGCAATTTCGGTTTGCGCTTCTGCGAAAGTTGCGCGCGCAATGTCGGCGGCAGGAACGAAAGCAAATTTGTTTTCTGCCCGGCGGCTTTGCCGTGCGCCGCCGCGCCGCCCTTGGCCGCGTCCACCGCGATTGGAAACAGCCCGAGCCGCGTGATTTGCGCCAGCGCCGCCGGACGGTCCGGCACGTCGAGGACGCCCTCCACCAGCTCGCCCGTGCGCCGCTTTGCCTTGTAGGAAAATTCCGCCATAAATGGTTGTCATGTAAAACCGCCGGAGGCCGAAAGTTTCCAAAATGCGCGGCGTCAATTTCCTTTCGTTTCACCCCGGTTTCGTGTTTCATCTTCGCCGTTTGAACCATGCCCAAGCGCACTGACATTCATTCTGTTCTCATCATCGGCGCCGGCCCGATCATCATCGGCCAGGCGTGCGAGTTCGATTACT
>CAYPTV010000119.1:0-7963 GCA_964413505.1 uncultured Bifidobacteriaceae bacterium
CCAGCCGCGCAAACAATTTTCTGATGAATCCTTGCGCGAACTGGCTGATTCCATCCGTGAACAGGGAATCGTCCAGCCGCTCATCGTCCGCGCGCGCGGGGAATTTTTTGAATTGATCGCCGGCGAACGCCGCTGGCGCGCGGCTCAACTTCTCAATCTGCCGGAAGTTCCCGTCATCACGCGTGAAGCCGATGACCGCGCGGTCCTCGAACTCGCGCTCATTGAAAATCTCCAGCGTGAAAATCTTAACGCGATTGAAGAGGCGCATGGTTACGCGCAGCTTGCGGAACAATTTCAGCTTACGCAGGAAGAAATCGCCGCGAAGGTCGGCAAGAGCCGCGCGGCCGTGGCAAATTCGCTGCGGCTGATAAAACTCCCGGAGGCGGTTCAAAAATATGTCCGCGAAGAAAGGCTTTCCGTCGGCCACGCAAAAGTCATCCTCGGATTGGCCGATGAAAAAAATCAAAAGCTCGCCGCCGAGCGCGTAATCAAGGACGGTTTGAACGTCCGGCAGACCGAAGGTCTTGTCGCCAAACTGCAAAATCGCGCCGGCAAATCCGCGACGCAGCCGGAAACCGTCGCCGCGCCCGCAGGCGACCCGCACGTCGCGGACGTGGAATCGAAATTGCGCGAAGTTTTTGCGACAAAGGTCCAGTTAAAATATTCCCAGGGCAAAGGCTCGGTGGAAATTTCATTTTTCAGCGACGGCGAGCTTGAACGGATTTTGCAAATCCTGGGTGTGAAGGCTGATTAAACTTTCAAGATGAATTCCTGCTCATCCTTTTCGTCATCCTCAAATTGTTTCTGAGGATGAGGATGAGCAGGAGATGATTTCCAATTCACAATGATTCTAACAGTTGTCAAATACGGCCATCCGGTTCTCCGTCAAAAGGGCGCGGCGATTGAAAAAATCACGCCCGACATAAAAAAGCTCATCGCCGACATGTTCGAAACGATGCACGAACGGCACGGCGTCGGGCTGGCGGCGCAGCAAATTGGAAAGGCGCTGCAACTCACCGTCATTGACGTGCGTGGCGCCGGCGAAGAACGCCCCTCCACACTCGAACTCAACGGCAAGCCCGCCGACGTGGACGACATCATGCCGCTCGTCCTCATCAATCCTGAAATCAAGCCGAACGGCGAACCGGTGGCCGGCGGCGAAGGCTGCCTGAGCTTCCCGGAAATTTTCGCGGAAGTTTTGCGGCCCGGATTTGTGGATGTGAAGGCGCTGAACGAAAAATTGAAGCCGGTCGAATTTCGCGCGGGCGGGCTGCTGGCGCGCGCCATCCAGCACGAAACCGATCATTTGAACGGCATCCTGTTCATTGACCGGATGACCAAAAAGGTGAAGGAAGAAATCCGCGAGGAACTCGACGCGCTGCAAAAGGCGACGAAGGCGGAGTTGCAGAAGAAATAAATTTTACAGATGAAGTTTCGCAGCCAAGTGCTAAAAAACCTTCAGTAAACCTTCCGCAGGTTCGACGGCAGGATTCCCAGTTCGTCGCGGTATTTGGCGACGGTGCGGCGCGCGATAGTGATGCCTTTTGCGGCGAGCATTTTCACCACCTGCTGATCGGACAGCGGGATGACGGAATCCTCAGCCTTGAACATCTCGGCGACCATTTCCTTCACGCTCGCGTTTGAAACATCTTCTCCGCCGTTGCTGCTGTGCAATCCGGCGGTGAAGAAAAATTTCATCTCAAACATCCCCTGCGGCGTCTGCATGTATTTTCCCGAAACGGCGCGGCTCACGGTCGTTTCATGCACGCCGACGACCTCCGAGATTTGCGCCATCGTCATCGGCTTCAGATGCGCGATGCCCTTTTCCATGAACTCATGCTGGCGCTTCACGATCTCCCTGCCGATGTTCAAAATGGTCTGCTGCCGCGCGTGCAGGCTCTTGATAAGAAATTTTCCGGCGCGGATTTTTTCGCGGATGTATTCCTTCACCTCGGCGTTGTTTTCGCCGGCGGCCATCAAGTCTTTATACACGTTGCTGATGCGCAAATGCGGAATCTGCTCGTCGTTGGTCGTCACCACAAAATCATCGCCGCTCTTTTGCACGAAAACTTCGGGCAGGATGTATTGGTCGTTGTCCGGCAGATACGCGCGCCCGGGCCGCGGTTCAAGGCGCGCGATTTTGGCGAGCGATTCCTGCACCTCTTCCACCGTGCGGCCGACTCCGCGCGCGATTTCAGGAATGCGACGCTTGCCGAGCGCGTCCATAAAATCGCGCACGATGCGGTATTCGAGCGTTTCGTCTTTACCGGCACGTTCGAGCTGCAACATGAGGCATTCGCGCAGATCGCGCGCGCCGACGCCGGGCGGATCGAACGTCTGGATGGTCTTCAGGATTTCAGAAATCTTTTCAGCAGGAATATTGTTCGCGGCGGAGATCTCCTCGACCGTCGCCTTCAAATAGCCGTAGTCGTCAACATTGCCGATGATCAGCTCGGCGGTTGCGCGCTGTTCGTCGTTCAAGTCCGATTCACGCACCTGTTCCATCAAAAATTCCGCCAGCGAGGTTTCCGCCGTGAGCGAGTCAAACATGAACTGCCGCTTTTCCTCGTCCTCGGTGGACTGCCGGATGGGCGCAATCGTCTGCGAAACACTGTCGCGCCATTCCTGGTCCATTTGCACTAGCTTGTCGAACTCCGCCTGGAAATCATCGCCGGGCGCGTCGGAATTTTTTTCGGAATCGGCATCCGCCGGCGCATCCGGCAGATCATCCGCGCGTTCAGCGGGGTCCGGCGTTGCGGTCGCGTCAGCCGTGTCGCCAAGGTCCTTCACGGGCTTTTCGGGCAGTTCAATTTCCGGCGCGGCGACTTCTTCGAGCACGGGATTCTGTTCCAGTTCCTGTTCGATGAGCGCCTTGAGCTCCAGCGTCGGCGCCTGAAGCAGCGCCAACGACTGCTGCAATTGTGGTGCGAGCACCATGGACTGCGTCAGCCGCTGCGAAAGATGTAAGCCAAGTGCCATTGTTGTTTAATTTAGCAAAGTGGCACAACTTTCGCTACATATTTTCAAAATCAAAGGAAAGACTGGATTTTTCGGCGGCCCGGTTGCATCTTTAATGCATGAAATTGATTCTTTCGACGCACAACTTGACGCTCACCAAGTCCATTGAAGATCACGTCGTCAAGCGGATTGAAAAGCTCGACCATTTTGACAAGCGCGCCGTTGACGCACGCGTCACGCTGGAACACGACCATACCCGCGTGCCGGAAAAACAGTTCAGCTGCTCCATGCGTCTGGCTGTGCGCGGCCCCGACCTTTTCGCGGAGGATCGTGAAAGCGACCTGTATGCCGCCATTGACCGCGTCACAAAAAAAATTGAACAACAAATCCGCAAACGCCACAGCAAGGTAAAGGCCCACAAGCACAAGGACGCCGCCAAGTTAAAGAACGCCAAGCGCGAAGCCGGAGTGTAATGTGATTCTCCGAGCGCGGACAGTCCTGCCGGTTTCACAGCCGCCGATTGAAAACGGCGTCGTGGTTGTCTCTGGAAATAAAATCCGCGCCGTCGGCCCGTGGACGGACTTTCAATCCCACTCCGACGAAAAAATTCTCGACCTCGGCGATGTCATCCTGCTTCCCGGCCTCGTCAACGCCCATTGCCATCTGGATTACACCGACATGGCCGGGGAACTGCCTCCGCCGACGACTTTCACCGACTGGATTCCGCTCATCACAGCCGCCAAGACCGCGTGGAGCTATTCCGAATACGCGCACTCATGGCTGCATGGCGCTCACATGCTCGTGAAGACCGGCACGACCACCGTCGCCGACATCGAGTCCATGCCCGACCTGCTGCCTGAAGTCTGGGACGCCACGCCGCTGCGCGTTTTTTCATTTCTGGAAATGACCGGCATCCGCGCCAAGCGCAAACCGAGGGATATTTTAAGTGAAGCCGTCGAAAAAATAGATTCACTCGCGCATGCGCGGTGTTCGTCTTCGCTTTCGCCGCACGCACCCTACTCCACCCTGCCGGAACTGCTCCGCCTGACCGCCGGGCTTGCGCGCAAAAAAAAATGGCGCGTCACCACGCACATGGCCGAGTCCTCGGAGGAGTTTGAAATGTTCGCCCATGCGCGCGGAAAAATGTTCGACTGGATGAAGCGCAACGAGCGCGACCATTCGGACTGCGGCCACGGCTCCCCCGTCAAGCATTTCGCCCGCAACAAATTTCTAGGCGAAAATCTGATCGCCGCCCACGTCAACTTGCTTGCGCACGGCGACGCCAGGCTGCTCGGCAGGCATCGCGTTCACGTCGTCCACTGCCCTCGCAGCCACGCCTATTTCCGGCATCCGCCGTTTCTGCGCGAACGCCTCGCCAACGCCGGCGTCAATATTTGCCTCGGCACCGACAGCCTTGCCACGACGCGCAAGACCGGCAAGCAAAAGCCGGAGTTGAACATGTTCGAGGAGATGCGCCTGCTCGCCGCCAGCGACAAGGCCGTTTCACCGCCCGAAATTCTCCGCATGGCCACCATCAACGGCGCGCGCGCCCTCGGCCTTGCCGGGCAGGCCGGCGAACTCTCCGAAAACGCCTCCGCCGATTTGATTGCGATTCCTTCCGGCAAAAACTCCGGCGACATCTATGAAACCGTTCTCGCCCATGCCGGCAACGTTTCCGCCAGCATGATTGACGGGCGCTGGGCCATCCCGCCGCTTGAGTAGCTCTCTTTCTTTCCATCCGTGTCCATCTGTGTTTATCTGTGTTGAACAATGAACCCTTTCAATCATGAATTGAACCGCCGCCTTGAAGCCTTGCGCAGCCAGGGCCTTCGCCGCAATCTGCGCCGCGTGGATTCCGCGCAGGGCCCGCGCATCAAGACCGGCGGCAAAACCCTCCTCAATTTCTCCTCCAACGACTACCTCGGCCTCGCCAGTCATCCCGCGTTGAAAAAAGCCGCCGCTGACGCCGTGAAACGCTTCGGCGCAGGCGCGGGCGCCTCGCGTCTGGTCTCCGGCTCCCTTGCGCCGTTCCACGAACTTGAGGAAACCCTCGCCGCCTTCAAAAAGACCGAGGCCGCACTTTCATTTTCCACGGGCTACGCCGCCGCCATCGGCACCATTTGCGCCCTGCTCGGCAAGTCCGACATCATCATCATTGATAAACTTGTCCACGCCTGCATCGTGGACGCCGCGCGGCTGAGCGGCGCCACCCTCCGCGTCTTCGACCACAATGATCTGGAAGATTTGGAAAAGATTCTCCTCTGGACCTCCAAAATTTCCCTGCCCCGCTATGCCCCCAGGGAGAGGTTCGTCCATACGCGAGTGCTCATCGTCACCGAATCCATCTTCTCCATGGATGGCGACGCCGCGCCGCTCCGTGAAATCGTCGCGCTCAAGAATAAATATGGCGCTTGGCTCATGGTGGACGAGGCCCACGCCACCGGCATCCTCGGCAAAAATGGACGCGGCCTTGCGGACGCCCTTGGCGTGGCCGGCGAAATAGACATCCAGATGGGCACGCTCGGCAAGGCGCTCGGCTCCAGCGGCGGCTACATTTGCGGCTCGCGCGTCCTCATTGATTTTCTTGTGAACAGCGCGCGCAGTTTCATTTTCAGCACCGCGCCCGTTCCCGCCGCCGCAGCCGCCGCCACCGCCGCCATCCGCCTCGTCCAATCCCCCGAAGGCGAAGCCCGCCGGAAACGACTTTGGTCGCACGTCAGCAAGTTTCAATCTCAAATCTCAAATCTCAAATCTCAAATCCCAGTTCTCCAATCTCCAATCTCAAATCTCAAATCCCAAATCCCAGTTCTCCAATCTCCAATCTCAAATCTCAAATCTCAAATCCAAAGCGCCATCATCCCTCTCATCATCGGCGACGAGGCCAGGGCCGTTCGAGCCTCCACCAGGTTGCGCGCCCAAAACATCTTCATCCCCGCCATCCGTTATCCGGCCGTCGCGCGCGGTCGGGCGCGCTTGCGCGTCACAATCACCGCCGCGCACTCGGCTGGCGACGTTAAGCAACTCGCCCGCGCACTTGGCGATTTGAAATTTGAAATCTCAAATCTGAAATCATCTTGAACCAATCCGCCCAGCTCGACCGCCGGTTCGTCTGGCATCCGTTCACCCAAATGCGCGACTGGCTCAAGCGCGAACCTCTCGTCATCGCCGAAGGCCGTGGCGCCGTCCTGCGCGACCTTCGCGGCCGCGAATATCTCGACGCCAACGCCTCCATCTGGACAAATCTGCACGGCCACAATCATCCCAAAATCAACGCCGCCATCCGCCGGCAGTTGAAAAAAATCGCGCACAGCTCCGCCCTGGGTTTCGCCAACGAACCCGCTTCCCTCCTCGCCTCAAAGTTGATTGCCGCCTCGAATAAATCTGCCGGCAACGCAAATCTCAAATCTCAAATCTCAAATCTGAAATTAAAAAAGGTCTTCTTCTCCGACGACGGCTCGACGGCGATGGAAGTGGCCCTCAAGCTCGCCTACGAATTCACCCGACGCACCCGTGGCCGGACGGTGGGGCGAGCGTCCCCGCGAGCCGGATCGTCAGTAGCCTCACCCCACCCAAAATTCCTCTCCCTCGATGGCGCGTATCACGGCGACACCGTGGGCGCGGTTTCCGCCGGACATATTGACCTCTTTCACAAGGCCTATTCCGGCCTGCTGTTCAAGACCGACAAGGTCATGTCGCCCTATTGCTACCGCTGCCCGTTCAACCGCGCCAAGCCGGAGCGCGCCGACGCGCGGGATTACCGCAAGTGCCGCTTCGAATGCGTCGGTTTGGTGGAGAAAAAATTTGCCGCGCAGAAGAAAAAGGGAAATCCTTATGCCGCATTTGTCTTCGAGCCGTTGATGCAAGGCTCCGCCGGGATGATCCCGCAACCGAAAACCTGGCTGAAACAGGTTTCAGATATTGCGCGCGGCCACGGCGCCCTCCTCATCGCCGACGAAGTGATGACCGGCTTTGGCCGCACCAACTCACAATTAAAAATTAAAAATTCAAAACTCCCCCTCTTCGCCTGTCAGCAGGAAAACGTGCAACCGGATTTCCTCTGCCTCGCCAAGGGCATGACCGGCGGTTATCTGCCGATGGCCGCGACCCTCACCACGCAGAACATTTTCGACGCATTTCTTGGCGACTACGAGGAGTTCAAGACATTTTTCCACGGGCACAGTTTCACCGGCAACCAGCTCGGCGCCAGCGCGGCGCTGGCAAGCCTGGAAATCCTCCAAAGCCCCGCATCCGCGCTCGCGAGAAAGAATCTGGAAAACGTCCTGCGCAACGAATTGCAGTCGCTCTGGCCCCTGCCCCACGTCGGCGACATCCGGCAGGTGGGATTGATTGCGGGCATCGAGCTGGTGAGAAACTGGCGCACCCGCGAACCCTATGAATTGCGCGACCGCGCAGGCATCCGCGTCTGCGAAACCATGGCCAAGCGCGGCGTCCTCACCCGCCCCATCGGAAATGTCATCGTCCTGATGCCCCCCTATTGCACCACGACGGCGCAAATGCAGAAGATGATCCGCGCCCTCCGCGAAGCCGTGTCGGAAGTATTTATTGAGACTCGCTCAACACGGTGACGGTCACCGCAACCAGATCGCCGGCGGTCTCGCGGCTGACATTGATGGAGACCTTTGCAATGTGCTTATCCGGTTGCTTGCCAAAATTGGCAGGGACAGCGCGCTGCGCTGTCCCCGCCCGTCAGCGCAGCGAGGGCGGAACGAACGTCCCAGCGCGTCCCTGACCGTTCGGTTCCGTTGCCTGACACTTCGTTCGGCAACGGGGACGGCGCAGCGCACCGTCCCTACCATCCAATGTTGTCAAGCAACCGGATAAGCATGGCTCTGCAAAACTGCGTTGGCAAGCGATGTAGCGTCCGGCCTGTGGCCGGACACTACACCTCGCTTCGCGCGGCTTTTGCAGAGATCTCGTGTTGATTGTTTGTTTTTAGTCATTTTCTTCTAATTCAACGGGTTTTGATGTGTTGACTTGCATTTTT
>CAYPTV010000120.1:0-7921 GCA_964413505.1 uncultured Bifidobacteriaceae bacterium
CCGGAACTGCGCCGCACCACGCGCGACGAACCGGATTACGACAAGCTCATGCGCGGTCGGCTGGCGATTCTGGACAAACACAAATTGAAATTGTCGGACATCCAAAATGTCATCGGCTCGCTGAAGCCGCTCGACGGTGCGAAAGAATTTTTGGACGAATTGCGGACGCTTGTTCAGGTCGTCATTTTGTCCGACACGTTTGAGCAATTCGCGTCTCCATTGCTCCGCCAGTTGAACTGGCCGACACTGCTTTGTCACAAGCTCGTCGTGGAGAACGACCGCATTGTGGATTACAAGCTGCGCGTGCCGGATCAGAAGAAAAAAGCCGTCGCAGCCTTCAAGGCGCTGAATTACCGCGTCATTTCCGCCGGCGATTCCTACAACGACACGGCCATGCTTCTGGAGGCGCACACCGGCTTCCTGATTCACGCGCCGGAAAATGTGAAGAAGGAATTTCCGCAGTTCAAAGCAGTGGAGTCGCACGCCGAACTGCTCAAGCTCATCAAAGGAGCCTTGTAAATGCCCACTAAAAAAGGCTCAGTAAAGTTTTTTACGTTTGCCGGCATCACCGTCTATGTGCACTGGATGTGGTTCCTCGTGGCCGTGCTGTCCTTCCAATCCCGCACCCATGCCTATTCCTCGTTGGGCTGGAATGCGCTGGAATACCTGTCCTTGTTCCTGATTGTATTGATCCACGAATTCGGTCATCAACTCGCCTGCCGCTCGGTCGGCGGGCAAACCCACGACATCGTCCTCTGGTTCCTCGGTGGCGTGGCTTACGTCAGCCCGCCGCAGCGGCCCGGCGCACAGCTTTGGAGCATCGCCGCCGGCCCGCTGGTGAACGTGGCGCTGATACCTGTATTCTCCTTGTTGGTGTCGGTGAGTTCCCATCTCGGCTGGTATGACACAAACCCCGACTTGTATAACCTGATCCACAACGTCTGGTGGATTAACGTCGGCCTGTTGATCTTTAACATGATGCCGGTCTATCCACTCGACGGCGGGCAAATTCTTAGGTCGCTGCTCTGGTTTCCGTTTGGTCGCGCGACGAGCCTGCTGGTGGCAACCATCATTGGCTTCATCGGGCTGGCAGGATTAGTCTTGCTGGCGGCCTTTATCTTATTCGTTTACAAGGATCAGCAGTCTGCCATCTGGATCGGGATTATGGCAGTGTTCATTGCCGTCAATTGCTGGAGCGGACTGAGACACGCGTTGGCGCTGGCACGCATCGCGAAAATTCCCCGCCGCGAAGGTTTCGCATGTCCCTCGTGCCACACCGCGCCGCCGCTCGGCGAACTCTGGCGCTGCGGAAAATGCGGCCATGCCTTCGACACTTTTCTCACGCAGGGAACCTGCCCGCATTGCGCGACGCAGTTCAACGCGACCCAATGTCTCGACTGCGGAACCTCCTCGCCATTTGCCGCCTGGATTCCACAGCGGTAATCCTCATCATCCTCATGCTCATCGTCATCCTCGGCTTTTGAAAATGAGGATGACGATGAGGATGAGCAGGATTGAAATCAATCCTCGGCTTTGAACGCCCGCGAAATCAAGTCGCGCACGGCTTTCTTCGGTTCCTTGCCTTCGTAAAGCATCGCGTGGACTTCGTCAATGATCGGCGTCGCCACTTTTTTCTCGCGCGCGAGCCGGTGCGCCGAGCGCGCCGTGGGATAACCTTCGGCCAGCTTCGGATGCGACGCTACAATTGCCTGAATCGTTTCACCGCGACCGAGCCGTTCGCCGAGATCACGATTGCGGCTTTGTTTTGAAAAACAGGTGAGCATCAAATCACCAAGACCGCTCAAACCGGAAAAAGTTTCCGGCTGTCCGCCGCAAGCCACGCCAAGCCGCCGCATCTCCGACAACGCGCGTGTGACGAGGCCGGCTTTGGTGTTGTCGCCGAAACCAAGCCCGTCGCTCACGCCGGCGGCGATGGCGATGATGTTTTTCAGCGCGCCGCCGTATTCCACGCCAAGTATGTCCGTGCTGCGGTAAATGCGAAATTCAGGGCGATGAAAAAGTCCCTGCACGGTCTTGGCCGTGCCGTCGTTCTCGCAGGCGCACACAACCGTCGTCGGGACTCCGAGCGCCACTTCTCGCGCAAAGCTCGGTCCCGACAACGCGACGACGCGGTCCGCCGAGGCTTGCTCGCGCAAAATGCGGCTCATCGTCTCGCCCGTTTCAAATTCGATTCCTTTCGTCATGCTGACAAAAATTCCCGGATGCCCCTTCAATTTTGCCGCGACCGACCGGAACGCCTCCGACGGAACCGCCAGCACGAGACATTCCGCGCCGCCGATGGCCTTCGCGAAATCCGGCTCCGTTTTCCAATCCGTCGGCAGCGTCACACCCGGCAGATATTTTTCGCTGCGTCCGTTCTGGATTTCCGCGAGCGTCACGGCGTTGATGTCCCAGATCGTCACGGCGTTGCCGTTTTCGCGGAGCGCCTTGGCCAGCGCCGTTCCCCAAGCGCCCGCGCCGAGCACGGTGGTTTTCATTTCGCGTCCTCCGGTTTCTTCCCAAAACGGCTTTCTGTTCCTGCCATAAGTCTTTTGATGTTTGATTTATGCTTGTAAATCGCCAACGCGCAAAGCGCAATGGTGACAATCCGCAAAACCATGTTTTCATTCGTGAACCAGACCGCAAGCGGTAAAACTGCCGCCGACAGAATTGAGCCGACGGAAACATAGCGCGTAATCACGATGCTCAAAATGAAAACCGCCAGCGCAATGAGAAGAGCAACGGGCGCGAGCGCAAGATAAACCCCTGCCGTCGTGGCGATGCCTTTGCCGCCCTTGAACTTCAGCCAGCAGGTGTAATTGTGACCGAGCACGGCGCAAATTCCGGCAAGCAAATGAAATTGAATTTGAGATTCCATCGGTTCGTCTTGGAAAGGTCGTGCCATACCCATCGTAAAATGTAATTGCAAGCCATCGAGCCAATTCCAAATCAGCGGCGGAGTCAAAGCACACGCGACATAACCTTTCGCCGCATCCACCAGCATCACGAAAATCCCCGCTGGTTTTCCCAGCACGCGCATCGCGTTCGTCGCGCCGATGTTGCCGCTGCCGGATTTTTGGATGTCAATTCCCTTCGCCCACGCCATGAGATAGCCCGTCGGTATCGAGCCGAGCAGATACGCCGCGACCGCGACGATGATGTAAGCGAGAACTGGCACGGCAACAATCGTAGGAGACGAGGTAACGAGTCTCAAATTAAAAAAGATAGAGACTCCTCACGTCGTCTCCTGCAAATTTTCAGTTTAAGTGAGCCGCCTTCACTGGCAAACTCTGCGCATGGCAAAAATCAAAGTCGCCGTCCTCGGCACCGGCTCGCTCGGCCAGCATCACACCCGCATTTATACCGAACTCGCCGCCGCCGGACTCGTTGAACTCACCGGCATTTACGACGCGCACGCCGAAACCGCCCGGAAAATCGCCGAGAAACACAAGCTGCGCATCTTCAATTCCATCGCCGAGGCCGCCGCCGCCAGCGATGCGCTCAATATCGTCACGCCCACCACCACGCATTTTGACATCGCCAAGCAATTGCTCGCGCTGGGCAAACACGTCCTCGTCGAGAAACCGATGACCGACAATTCCGCGCAGGCCGGCGAACTCATCGAACTCGCGAAGGAAAACAAATGCGTCCTGCAAGTCGGCCACGTCGAGCGGTTCAATCCCGTTTTCAAATACGTCGCCGGCGTCGCCAACGACCCGCGCTACATCAAGTGCCAGCGCCTCTCGCCGTTTCCCGCGCGCTCCATGGATGTCGGCGTGGTGCTCGACCTGATGATCCACGACCTCGACATCGTGCTCGCGCTCGTCCATTCGCCCGTGACCGGCGTGGACGCCGTGGGCATGACCGTCTTGAGCCGGAGCGAGGACATTGCCAACGCGCGGCTGCGATTTGCCAACGGCTGCGTGGCCAGCATCACCGCCAGCCGCGTGAGCGCCGACCGCCTCCGCAAAATCCGCCTCTACAACGGCCCGGCCAATCCCTGCTACATCTCCGCCGACTTCCGTTTGCAGGAAGGCCACATCAGCCGCCTCGCCGCAGCTTCCGCCGTGGCACCGGGCGCGAGCATCGTCAGCGAATTTGGCGACAAGAAAATCCTGCGCGAACCTGCGCCGATTGAGAAGGCCGAGCCGCTGAAACTGGAGCTGCAAAGTTTTGTGGAATGTGTCCGCGACAAAAAAACGCCGCTCGTCACCGGCGAATCCGCCAAAGCCGCGCTGGACCTGGCGTTTGAGATCACGCGGCAGGTTCAAACTCAAAAATAAATTATGCCCAATAATTTAGAATCGAAGGATTTTTTACCGTTTGCCACTTCACTATTTGGCGCATTTTTCGGCGCACTGGGAGCATACTTTGTAGGTCGCTTCAAAGAGAAACGTGACGAAAATAATCGGCGGCACACCGCATTGCTCGCTACGCAATACGCTTTATTTTCTCAATGGAACATAGTTGAAGATATTCGTAAAAACTTTCTTGAGCCATTTCGGAAAGACCCTCAAAAATACTCTAAGCAATTAGAATAACCTGCTTGGCTTTAGTTCGCAGTGCAGCTATAATCCAACCATGAAACGTATGAAGACAATCATACCCTCGTGCGGAGCAGGCTTCACGTTGGTGGAAATCATGATTGTCGTGGCCATCATCGGCCTGCTGGCTGCGATTGCGATCCCCAACTTCATCCGCGCGCGCGCCACGTCGCAGTGCACCGCCTGCATCAACAACCTCCGTCAGATTGATTATGGCATCAACGAATGGGCGCTGGAAAATGGACAGTCCACCGGCTCACCCGTTGCAAGCCCCAGCACTGTTTCCAGCTACATCAAGCTGAACTCCCGTGGCAGCGTCCCCAGTTGCCCGGCGGGAGGCACTTACACCACTTCCACCGTGGGTGCAACGCCTCAGGTCAGTTGCAGTCTCTCTACGCTGACGCCGGGGCATTTCCTGCCATAAAAGCCAATTTGCTTTATTCAAACAGTCCCGAAGCATTACAACTCCGGCTTTTTTGCTTTTGAATGTGGCAATTGACTTCGATGCCGGTTTGGTTTAAGAAGTTGCCAGTGTTTAGCAACCGTTTTGTCTGGCCATGAGCGTCATCCTGAAAACGGAAAAATTGCGCGTGGAATTCAAGAGCCGCGAATTCCGGCAAACGCCGAAAGTCGCCCTGCGCGGCCTCGACCTTGAGGTTGGCACCGGCGAAGTTTTCGGCTTTCTCGGCCCGAATGGCGCGGGCAAGACCACCACCATCAACGTCCTGCTGGGCTTCGTGCAGCCCACCAGCGGGGCGGCGGCGCTCTTCGGGATTGACGTGCGCCAGCCCATCGCCCGCCAGCGCATCGGATACCTGCCGGAGATGACTTACTACTACAAATTTCTTTCCGCCGAGGAATTGCTCCGCTTCTATGCGAAAATTTTTGGCCTGTCGCGCGGTGAAACCGACAAGCGCATCGCGCAACTTCTCAAGCTCGTCGAGCTAGAACACGCGAGCAAGCGCCAGATCAAAACATATTCCAAGGGAATGCAGCAGCGCGTCGGCCTTGCACAGGCGCTCATCAACAACCCCGACCTGCTCATCCTCGACGAACCGACCAGCGGCCTCGACCCCGTGGGCCGCATGAAAGTCCGCGAAATCATCCAGCGGTTGAAGAACGAGGGCAAGACGGTCTTCTTTGCCTCGCACGAACTGGGCGAAGTCGAGACCGTCTGCGACCGCGTCGCCATCATCAGCGAAGGCGAACTGAAGGCGATTGGCCGCGTCAGCGAAATCGTCGCGCAGCATCCGAGCCTGGAAAAGGCGTTTCTGGAAGTCATCGGCTACAAACCGCAACTCGCATGAGAACCATTTTTGCATTGGCGGGCGTTGTCATCAAGGAATTGTATCGCCGGAAGGATTTCTACGTCCTGTTCATCCTCACCATCGTCATCTGCGTCATCATGGCGTCGGTCAATATTTTCAACGACAACCAGATCGTCCGCTACCTGAAAGAACTTTGCCTGCTGCTCATCTGGGTCTCGTCGCTCGTCATTGCCATCACCACCACCGCGCGCCAGATTCCGGCGGAACGCGAACAGCGCACCCTGCTGCCGCTGCTCGCCAAGCCGTTGACGCGGACGCAGCTGATACTCGGAAAATTCCTCGGCTGCTGGCTCGCCTGCGGTCTGGTTCTGATCTGCTTCTACGCATTCTTCGGCGCACTGGCCGCAAGCCGCGAGCACGCATGGCCGCTGCTCAGTTATTTTCAGGCCGCCATTTTGCATTGGATGGCGCTCGGCGTTGTGATCGCGATGACATTGCTCGGGTCGCTCGTCTTCGCCGCGCCATCGTCCAACTCCACCATCTGCTTCGTCGTGGTCGCAACCATTTTATGCGTCGGCCGGTATCTTGATGCCGTCGCGCTTTCACTGCATGAGCCCCTGCGCTCCGTCATTTACGCCATTTATTACGCCATCCCGCACGTCGAAATCCCGTTTGAGATGCGCAATCTCATCGTCCACGACTGGCCGCTCATCGGCTGGAAATTCATCGGCCTGGACATCCTCTACCTGCTGGCTTACGTGGCGATTTTTCTCGTCGCCGCCTGCCTCGTCTTCCGCCGCAAGCCGGTGAATTGAGCCATGAACCCGGCACGAACACTCTGGCTGCTGCTCGTCGCGCTCTTCGTCTTTTCTTTCGGCCTCGCCGCGAAGCTCCAGCCGCAGTTTCAATCGCTCGAAAGCACCCGCCGCCAGTCCGCCAACTTTTTCAGCCTGCTTCTCGGCGACAGCAGCAAGATTTTTGCGAACTCCTTTTTCGTGAAGGCCGACGCCTATTATCACAGCGGCTATTACCCGACCATTTTCGACAACAATTCCGCCTTCCAGACGCCGCACATCGCCGAGGACACCGGTGCCGTGGCCAGCCACAATCAGGGTGCGGAAGACATCGGTTTCATGGGGCCGCCGCGCGACTGGATTGACGCCTTTGGCCGCAATTTTATTCCCAACCGCCACACGCATCTCGACGAAGGCGGCCCGACCGACGACTTGAGCAAAAGTTCCCAGGTGCGCGAAATCCTGCCCTGGCTGAAACTCTCCGCCGAGCTTGACCCCGAAAACATCCAGACCTACCTCGTCACCACGTTCTGGCTGCGCACACGGCTGGACAAGGTTTCCGAGGCCGAGCAGGTCCTGCGCGAAGGCCTGCGCAACAATCCCGGCAACCCCCAGCTCTTTTTCGAGCTTGGCCAGATTTACGATGAAAATTATCACGACATCGCCCGCGCGCGGAACATCTGGGAAGCCGCGCTGCGAAGCTGGGCGCGCGAGGAGCCGGACGTCCCCCAATCCGACCGGCTCAAGATGACCCTTGAAAACTTCGACGACCGCTTCATGTTCGAACAGCTCCAGACCAGCCTCGCGCTCCTTGAAGAAAAGTCCGGCAACACCGCCGCCGCCATCGCGCGCTGGCAGCAGGCCATCCTCGCAGCGCCCTCGACCGCCGACATGCAGCAGCACATCGAAGACCTCAAGCATAAGCTGGCCGAGCAGCCGTCTCCGGCCTCCTCCAAATAAGCGCGCAATTGCGCTTTGTTTTTCCCGGTCCGATTTGTTTCAATGGTCACAATGAAAGCTCGGCAGTCAAACATCTCGCGCAACACGAAGGAAACCCGGATATCCCTCCGCCTCAACCTCGACGGCACCGGCAAATCCTCCGTCAAGACCGGCATCCCTTTTTTCGACCACATGCTCACGCTTTTCGCCAGGCACGCCATCGTGGACCTGCGTCTCAAGTGCAGGGGCGACCTCGAAGTGGACGCGCACCACACCGTCGAGGACTGCGGCATCGCGCTCGGACAGGCGTTTGCGAACGCGCTTGGCGACAAAAAAGGGATTCGTCGTTATGGGTGGTTTGCACCACGGCCACCGG
>CAYPTV010000121.1:0-7832 GCA_964413505.1 uncultured Bifidobacteriaceae bacterium
CCTTCTTCATTCTGCATTTTCCCGTGCTGGCCAAGGGGGAAATCGCGCCGCTGTCGGGCCTTTGCCGCGCCGTAGTGGTTTGATGTTTCCTAATTTCACGCAAGCCCACTGCAATCAATTATCATCGTCAGGCCAATGGCTTCGTCCACGCAGTCCGGGCGCGGGGGATGACCCAAAACGAATGAAGAAGTATGAATGAAGAATGAAGAAACAAAACGGCAACCGGCTCGCGCCAGTGTCAATTCTTCATTCATCATTCTGCCTTCATCCTTTTCCCTGCGGGGCGCTGGTGGATGAGCGGGGCAACGTCATCGGCATCGTTTCCGCAAAACTGGATGCTTCAACAGCATTGGCCATGAGCGGCTCGCTCCCGGAGAATGTGAATTACGCGGTCAAGAGCAGCCTCCTCTTGAGCTTCCTGGAGTCTGTCCCAGACCTGGCACCGAAATTGAAGGAGCCAAATACGGCGGATGAGAAGTTTGAGGATGTCGTCAAATCCGCGCAGGATGCCGCCGTCCTCGTTCTCGTTTATTGAACAACAAAGGAACGAAGGAACAAAGTTTTGCTGGCTTTGTTGCTTTGTTCCTTGGTTGTTATAGACATAACCGGCGGCGGTGCTGGTGCTGGTTTATTGAGTAGCAGCGGATGTCAATCCGCTCATTCTCATTCGGCGGAAAAATCAGAGCCGACTCACGTCGGCTGCTACGGCGGAAGGCGGCGGTGCTGGTTTATTGATTTCCGCGTTTTTAATCCGTGTCCATCCGTGTTAATCCGTGGTTAATTTTTTTGAATGAGTGCTCATGACAAGCACCCCTGTTCATCACGGATATTGCAGCCGATAAAACTGGCTGGCTGCGGCCGGTGGGAACATCGCCTGATTCAGATAATTGGTCGTTGCCACGGTGTTCGTCACCGAAGTCCAGTTTGTCGTGGTCAGATCGGAATTTTGTTGCAACACAAAACTTCCAGGCGGCGAGGTCCATGAAATAAGAAAATTACCGGCTGAAGCTGAAATCTCCAGCACCGCCGGCGGGAGGGAAACTTGGAAAGTCTGGTTTGTCAGGTTTCCATTTCCAAAGATGTCCGTGCCGCCTTGAATTGTGACCGTGCCGGAATAATTGCCGGGCGGGGTTGCGGGATTGATGACGACGCCAAAGACAATGTCGGTATAGGCATCGCCGGGCAAAAAAATGCCGGGGACGTTGGCAAAGAAAACATTTGTGTCCGCCATGAAATAATTGGTCGCCGCGCCGGTAAAGGCGAACTGGATGTTGTTGAGGAAATTGGTCGTCGGGCCGGTGTTGGTCAGTGTGCCGGTGAAATAAACTTCGCCCGTTCCGACGCCTGATTGAGCCGCAGGCGTGAGACTGAACGACAAATTCTGCGCATGCGCTGCGGACAACACCAGCGCAAGGGCCGGCGGCAGCATGAATTGTTTTAAGCGCTTGGCGGACATTTGTCAGTGGCCGATGGCAAACAGGATTGCGTTGTTGATGGCATAAACGAATCCGTTCACGCCGACGATGGTGGGCGTGTAGGCTTCACCAAGCCCAGTGGTCAGGATGTTGGTCTGCGAAAGCGTATTGGAGGTCAAATCCCAGCGATACAGCCGTCCGTCCTCGTTGTTGGCCAGGACGGATTTTGTGGCCGGGTCAACGGCCGCGGAATTGATGCACCATTCGTGAACGGCGTTGGGATGCTGCGAGTCCCGCAATGTCAAATCGGGCGTGGGTCCGGCGATGGTGAGGACTTCATTCATCGTTGTCGCGCCGGAAATCGGATCCGTCTCGCTGTTCTCCGGGTCGAGGATGGCGATTTTGTTGACGCCGTCGCCACCGATTCCAGAGTCGGCGTAATTGTTATACTTGGTCATCAGCAAATACGGCGAGCTGCCGTGATAGGACGGAACCATTGAAGCCGGCACGACCGAAGCCGTGTCGTCCCAGCCGAACGCGCCAGGAATCTTCGACTGCGTCAGCGTGCTGTTGAAATGCAGCATCCATCCTCGATCATGGTTTGCAGGAAACGGATTTTCCAGAACGCCATAATAGACATCTCCGTCCGGGCCGACCATGGGCGAGGCAGTAGCATCGTCCGGCACAAAGGCATTGCTGGTTGGAGTTTTTGCATCCTTGAGCAGAACACTCGCGAGTGGCGCCAGCGTCCGGCTGTCCACCGCGACCAGATAGCCGTAGTCAGAAAAATCAGACCATGTCGCACTGTTGTTGACCGCGAAATAAAGCGTCTTGTGATCGTTGCTCAACGCCGGGGCGCAGTTCTGGGAAACTTTTTTGATCGCGGCATCGCCAGCGGCGTTGCTGGCGGCCAGCCATGTGCCGGTTCCGTTGAAATCAATCCGCGCGATGCCGCCTGCAAAGTTTGTGAACGAACTTTTGACTTGAAAGCCGAAGAAAATATTCCCATACCGATCCGAGGTGATCGGCGTGTTGATAAAAACATTGGTCAAATAGGCGTTGGTGTTGGCGAGGTAATTGGTCAGTCCGTAAAATGCGATTTGTCCGATGACCGGAGACGCGTTCGTGTCCGGCGTGTCGCAATAATAAACCGTCCCGCCGCCGCCGGGATAATAAAACCTGTTTTTCGGAGTCAGCACGCCTGAAAAACTCGGAGTCCAACCGTGCGACGGCAAAATATAATCCGATGCCTGCACCCAGTTCGTCGCGCCCGTCGCGCCAGCCAGCGCCTCGACTTCAAATCCGCCTGTCGCTCCTGTTTTCACCGGCACGATGACGGTGTTGGAGCGCGTGATTGATGGTGAGCCGTAATGGATGAGCAATTCGCTTCCGTTGTATTGCGGGTTCAAGTCCACCGGCGTCTGCCACACGATGCGGTTCAGCGGCTGGGATGGAACCGATGCGATGGCGTCATGCTGCGCATCGTGGCCGTAACCGCTCCATGGAAAACGGAAGCTTTGCGCCCGGACATTTCCCGGAACCAGGCAGGCAACCATAGCCGCCATGCAGAAAACATGCCGGAAATTGAGTTGATTAAAATTGTTCACCTCACCGCAACCCATGGTTGGCAGACAAAATACGCCAGCCGAAGCAAACCGCCAGTGAAATTTAACGGTTCAGTAAGTCAGCAATTCCAATTCCCGCAATCCTTCGTTGCCCAACTCCCAATGGCCGCCGCGCTGGACGACCAGTTTGCGGCAGGAATTCGCCCTCGTCTCGGCTTCATTCACCGAGAGCAGTTGAAACTTCGCGCGGCTTTTGATCTCCGATTCCGCGCGCGGCATCAGCGCGAAGGCGACGCCGTTGTAGTTCAGCGCGATTTCGTAGCCGGCAACCCCCTCTTTGTCGGCCTTTGGATTTCGCAGGACGAGCGCGGCGTAGCGTTTCAAATAGGGGAAATTCGTCGCGCGCACGAACACGCGGCACAATTCCGTCTGGCTGCGGAGAAACGTCAGCAGGCTGAACCTCGCGATCGGATTGTGCTCGCCCAGCAGAATCTCGCGCTCGTCCAGTGCGTTCAGATTCTGTCCGTTCCATTCGCCGTGGTCGTTGCGCTCGCCGGGGGAATTTTGTTTGAACCACGCGGAAAAATTGTCGTTCACCAAAACATTCAATTCAAAATGGACGTGTGCGCGCTCCTTCAAAATGACCTCCGCGTTTGAAGTCCTGCCCATCGTCGCAATCACCTCGCCTGCCCTGACAGCTTCGCCTATTTTCAATCCGGGACGGACCGCGCTCAAGTGCGCGTAGAGCGAATAAATTTCCAGCCCTTCGACTACGTGTCGGATGACAATGTAATTTCCGTAATTTGACAGCGACGGCCTGATGCTGAAATAAACCACCGTGCCGTCGGCGGTCGCCATGACGGGATCGGTCGGCTCGCCGCGACGGTCCGTCTGCAAATGGCGGATGTCCAAACCTTCGTGCATCCGCGTGCCGTCGTCGCGCACGCACCCGAAGCTGCCGCTCGTCCAGGGCTTGTCCGGCGCGGTCGGCGCGAAAAATTGCAATTCACCGCCGCGCTCATATAAAAAATGGTTCGCCGTCGGAAACTGGAACGGCGATTGCGCGAAAAGATTCACGCAAAAAAACAAAACCGGTGCGGCGGAAAAAATGAAACGTCGGCCAGCGCTGAAAATCATTTAAGCAGGCCCTTCTGGATTTTTTTGGCCACATTGTTGAGGCCGAGCACAAGCTGGTCGGCTTCGTCGCGCGAGGCGTCGGGTGTGAACGACAGCACGCCGTTGTCAATCCGGTGCGTGATGAGCGGCGCGGCGAGCCAGCGGCTGTTCGCGGGCTTGTCGCCCCACTGTCCCTCGATGACCAGATGCCGTCCGGGATTCGCCGCAGTGAACTGTTCCAGAGTCCAGGTGCTGCTCTCGTCGAATTTCACCTCGATGGCAAAGCCACCGGGCGACTCGATGATTCTGGCGGCGATGATGCCGGCCTCCGTCAACACCGGATTCGGATCAATGGTCACTGCCACGGGATCGGCGCGCAGCACGGAAACGGTCTGGCTCGTCCCTTCGGGGCCGCTGCTGGCCTCGATGCAGACGTTCAACGCGGCGGTTTTCTTGTCGGCCTTGGCATGATGTCCCGTCTGGCAGCCGCAAAGGAGCATCGTTGCCGCCATCACCGCGAAATAAACATTGAAACATCGGGCACAAACTTTCATAGTGGCACAACAAAACCGCAACACGCGAAGAAAGTAAAGACACTTATGGGCAAACAACTCAACAAAGCCATCAAACGCCAGCGCCGCGAGCGCTACATCAAGCGCAAAACCGCCGCCATCAAGGCAAAGCGCGCTCCAAAAGCCAGGCCTGCCAAAGCGGCGGCCTGAACAGTCCGGCGGCGGGGCTGAGGGCGGAGTAAATTTCTTTCGCGTCCGGCGGTCCGTGATTTATTTTCACTGACGCGCGATGAATGTCCTGAAAACATCGGCAGACTCTTCCGGCTGGGGAAAATCTTTTTTGTGGCTTGCGCTGGCCGTGGCGTGCTTTCACGCGGCCTACACCTCAATCAAGTTTCCGCCGCTCGGTTTGTTCATTTTCGGCTACGCGTATTTTCTAGTCCGCCTGACCGGCCAGCCGAATGTCCGACGCGCGTTTTATTTCGGGCTGGCGACGGGATTTTTCTGTGCCGCGCCGCAATTGTTTTTCTTTTGGAAGATTTTCAGCGCGGCGGCAATTGTTCTCTGGCTGGTCTTCGCGTTTTGGATTGGACTGTTCACGGCAATCGTCTGCGGCAGCATCCGGCGATGGGGAAAAGTCAATGCCATGTGGCTGGTTCCAATTGTCTGGACGGGAATTGAATACTTCCGCAGCGAGCTTTATTATCTGAAGTTTTCATGGATGAATGTGGGATATGCTTTGCCTCCGTGGTTTGACGGAATTGGAATGTATTGTTTCGGCTTTTTTGTTTTTGGAATTTTTGCAGTTATTTATTATTGGCGGATTTTCAAAATAACTTTTTTGGAAACTCTGATTGTTATTGCGCTTTTACTTGTTGCTTTGGCTTTATTTTTGCCAGCACTTGCAGCATCTAAACGTAAAATATCTCGCCCAATTACAATCGTCGGCATACAAATGGAATTTCCGCCAGTCAATCTGATTCCAAAGATGCTCGACAAGGCTTTGGCAAAGAACACCAACGCGCAGATTTTCGTCTTGAGCGAATGCACGCTTGACGGCCCGGTTCCCGATTCGCTGAAAAAATGGTGCCGGACAAATTCGCGTTTTCTTGTCGTCGGCGGAAAAGACATTGTGACCGGCCACGTTTATTACAACACCTCTTTTGTTGTCGGCACGAACGGCGAGATTGTCTTCAAGCAGGCCAAGAGCGTGCCGGTGCAATTCTTCGATGACGGGCTTCCCGCGCAAAAACAGGAAGTCTGGAATTCGCCGTGGGGTAAAATAGGCATCTGTATCTGCTACGATTTGAGCTACACGCGCGTCACCGACCGGCTGATTGAACAGGGCGCGCAACTGCTCATTGTCCCCACGATGGACCTTGAAGATTGGGGACGGCATGAACACGAACTTCACTCGCACGTCGCGCCCGTGCGCGCGGCGGAATATGGAATCCCCATTTTCCGGCTCGCCAGTTCCGGCATTTCCCAGGCCGTTTCCGGTGAAGGAAATGTCATCACTCAAACGTCTTTGGGCACGGATGGCGAAATTCTTTCCGCGCAGCTCCGGCTGCCGAGGCGCGGCTCGCTTCCGCTGGACAGGTTTCTAGCGCCGCTTTGCACCGGCGCGACAGGAATTGTCACGGCAGTTTTGTTGTTTCTCAACTGGAAAGGCAAACACACGAAACCATCCGCAACATCGGAAAATGAGGTTTGGTGTTAAGGACGAACACCTTCTCCAAAGGACAGTTGTGTGGGATTTCCATTTGCTCGGCCCTCGCGGGCCTTCGGCTTCGCCAAATTCCTTTCACCGCTTCCCAAGCGGTTCAAGTCCGTTATGCCTTCAGCGTATTTGAATTTACGTTCACCTGTTTCCCACCTTCGTCAGACTTCGGCGCGGCATCCGGTCGCCCGGCTGGTCGTTTCTTTTTCGCAAAAGTCGGTGTTGACATCATTCGTCAATCGTAGTTGAGTTTCCGTCATCAGACGCCGGCAAATCAACGCCAGGAATCCTTTCATTTATGTCGCGCACAAAAATAATTGTCATGGCCTGCATCGCGGTTGTGGTGCTGGGGGCGGCGGTGGTCGTGAAGCTTGTATTCTTCCCGTCCGTCAAGGACGCCTATTTCACGATGAACAGCAGGAGCTTGCAAATGGTTCCGGCCAATCTCGTGGTGATCCGCCCCACGCACTTTGCCAAATCCCCGCGCAAAGGACTCTTTTACGCCAATTCCCGGCTCAACGGCCAGAATGTCCAGCGCATGTTGGGACGCGACATGGCGCTGGGTGATCTCATTGGCACGGCCTATAATGAGGATGCTGCGAAGGTGTCGCTGCCGCCAGACGCGCCGAAGACCAATTATGATTTTGTGGTGACGGTGAGCGCCGACCCGCAGGAACATTTGAAGACCGCCATCCGCAAAAAGCTGGGACTGACTGCGGACATGGAAACGCGCGAAACCGACGTGCTGGCGTTCAAGGTGGAAGACGCCGCATTGCCCGGACTGACGGTCAGCGACGTCAATGAAAAGGAGAATTCAAATTTCAAGAACGGCAGGCTCTATCTTACACACATGAAGATCGGCGACCTGATGGACGGTGTGCAGCAAATGTTGAAAATGCCGGTGGTGGACAAGACCGGTTTGACGAACTTCTACGATTTCTCACTCGTCTTTACTCCGCAGATGCAGCGCGGCCAGATTGACCGCGCCACAGTGGAAAAAATCATCGGCGAATGGGGCCTGGGGCTTGAGCCGGACACCGCGCAGATGGAAATGCTTGTCGTCAAAAAGGTGCATTAACCCGCCGGACTATTTATTGTCGGTTTGCTCCCTCTTTATTTTGCTCATTTTGGGTTCCCTCCTGAAGCAGTGTTCCATCCGCCCTGGGGCGGAACGGGCGGAACGGGCGGATGGCGGCAGGGCGGTGGCGCGAACGTGGTGCGGGGCTGCAAATCTGATTTTTCGTGCGCGTGAAAGTTTTTTTTGCAAAACTTCGGGCGCATGTTTTCCATTCAGCAACTCTTCAGCAAGGGCGACCGCTTTCAGGAACTGCTCGAATCCGCCGCCCATGAATCCCATCAGAGCGTCCGGCTCGTCATCGAGCTGATGACGCCGCCGCGCAACACGCAGACCCTCGACGACCTCGTCATCGCCCGGCGCAAGGAGAAGAAGATCTCCGAGCAGATCAGCACCGAGCTGGTGAAGACATTCATCACCGGGCTGGAG
>CAYPTV010000122.1:0-7822 GCA_964413505.1 uncultured Bifidobacteriaceae bacterium
AAGGAAGTGATGGCCGAGAAAAAAGTGAAATTGAATTATCTCGTCGGCACGATGATTGAAATTCCGCGCGGAGCACTCACGGCGGACGCAATCGCCGAGACCGCCGAATTTTTCAGCTTCGGCACGAACGATTTGACGCAGACCTGCCTAGGCATGAGCCGGGACGATTCCGGTTCATTTCTGCCGCATTACGCCGAAATGGAAATTGTGAAGACAAATCCGTTCGCCTCGATTGACCAGAGTGGCGTCGGGCAACTGATGAAAATTGCCGCCGAAAAAGGCCGCACCACGCGCAAAGACCTCAAGCTCGGCATCTGCGGTGAGCACGGTGGCGATCCCGAATCCGTGAAATTCTGTCACAAGCTTGGATTGAGCTATGTCAGTTGCTCGCCCTTCCGTGTGCCAGTCGCACGGCTTGCGGCGGCGCAGGCGGCGTTGGAGGACGCCGCAAATAAACCGGCGAAGAAAAATAAAATTCGGAAGTAAAACTCATTTCAACCCGAACAATCAAAATTATGCACAAAAACAAATTGCATTCACTTGGTTTAGTCACGGCAGCCTTTTTTGCCGCAACCGGCAGCCTGCACGCGGGCGAGGCGGATCTAAAAATTCCCGGCCTCGAACAGGTCAGTTTCGACGGGCTGGGCGGCATGAGCGGATTGACGCTGATGTATCTGGGCATCGTCGTCTGCGCCGTCGGGGTGATTTTCGGGTTGATACAATACTGGCGGACAAAAAATCTGCCGGTTCACAAATCCATGAGCGACGTCTCGCGCATGATTTGGGAGACGTGCAAAACGTATCTGCTGCAACAGGGAAAATTCCTCGCCGTCCTGTGGCTGCTGATCGCGTGCTGCATCCTGTTTTATTTCAAAGTGCTCGAGCATAAAAATTTTGGCGACATTGCCGTCATTTTGCTCGCGTCGGTTCTGGGAATTCTTGGCAGCTACGGCGTCGCGTGGTTCGGCATCCGCATCAACACAAAAGCCAACAGCCGCACGGCATTTTCGGCGCTGAAGGGCAATCCGCTCCGGACGCTGTCCATTCCGCTGCAATCCGGCATGAGCATCGGGCTGCTGCTGGTTTCCGTCGAATTATTTTTCATGATCAGCATCCTGGTGTTTCTCCGGCCCGAACTTGTCGGTCCATGCTTCATCGGTTTTGCCATCGGCGAATCGCTCGGCGCCACGGTGCTGCGCATTTGCGGCGGCATCTTCACAAAAATTGCGGACATCGGCAGCGACCTGATGAAAATCGTCTTCAAGCTGCCGGAAGACGATCCGAAAAATCCCGGCGTCATCGCCGATTGCACCGGTGACAACGCGGGCGATTCCGTCGGCCCGACGGCGGACGGCTTTGAAACTTATGGCGTGACCGGCGTGGCGTTGATTGCGTTTCTCGCGCTGGCGCTGGCATCCACCCCGGCAGTTTGCGCCACGCTCATCGTCTGGCTGTTCGTCATGCGGGCGTTGATGATTGTGACCTCGCTGGCATCTTATTTCATCAACGACTCCGTCTGCCGGGCGAGATACGGGAGCTTGAAGGATTTTGATTATGAAGCGCCGCTGACGCAGCTTGTCTGGATCACCTCGGTCGTTTCGATTTTTGTCACGTTCGCAGCCAGCTATTTTCTGCTGGGCAAACAAACCGGATTGAATCCTGATTTGTGGTGGGTGCTTTCGGCGATCATTTCCTGCGGCACGGCGGCGGGCGCGTTGATTCCCGAATTTTCAAAAATCTTCACCAGCACCAATTCGCAGCACGTCAAGGAAATCGTCAACTGCTCCAAGCACGGCGGCGCGTCGCTGAACATTTTGTCCGGCTTCGTCGCCGGAAATTTTTCCGCGTTCTGGACGGGCCTGGTCATTCTGGCGCTGATGTTCACGAGCTGCCTGTTCGCGCTGTATCAAGGCTCGCCTGTCGTGGCGCTGATGCCCGACACGCTCAAATTCGCCGCGCCGATTTTTGCGTTCGGCCTCGTCGCGTTCGGATTTCTGGGCATGGGGCCGGTGACGATTGCCGTGGACAGCTACGGTCCGGTCACCGACAACGCGCAGTCGGTTTATGAATTGAGCCAGATTGAATCGCGCAAAAATATCCGCGCCGAAATCGAGGAGCAGTTTGGCTTCGAACCCGATTTTGAGCACGCCAAGTATCAGCTCGAAAAAGGCGACGGCGTGGGCAACACGTTCAAGGCCACCGCCAAACCGGTTTTGATCGGGACGGCCGTCGTCGGCGCGACAACGATGGTTTTCGGCATCATCATTTTGCTCGACAACATCGGCAAGGCGGCCGATCCGTCATTCAGCATCATTTCCAAATTGAGCCTCGTCATGCCCGAAATCATCCTCGGCCTTCTCATGGGCGGCTCGGTGATTTACTGGTTCACGGGCGCATCGTGCCAGGCAGTCGTGACTGGCGCCTATCGCGCGGTGGTTTATATCCAGGAACATATCAAGCTCGACTCCGTCACCGCGTCGGAAAAAGACAGCAAGGAGGTCGTCCGCATCTGCACCGTTTATGCGCAGAAAGGGATGTGGAACATTTTTATTGTGATTTTCTGCCTCGCGCTTTCGCTGGCGTTTTTCAACCCGTATTTCTTTATCGGCTATCTCATCGCGATTGCATTCTTTGGATTATTCCAGGCGATTTTCATGGCCAACGCCGGCGGCGCGTGGGACAACGCCAAAAAAATTGTCGAAGTGGAATTGCGCCAGAAGGGAACCGACCTGCACGCCGCGACGGTCGTCGGCGACACCGTGGGCGATCCGTTCAAGGACACGTCGTCCGTGGCGTTGAATCCGGTGATCAAATTCACCACGCTCTTCGGCCTGCTCGCGGTGGAAATCGCCGTGACAATCCAAAGCCAGAATTTGAAGAACGTCATCGGCGGCGTGCTTTTCATCACCGCGCTGATATTTGTCCACCGGTCGTTTTACGCCATGCGAGTTCCCGACGCCAATGATGAAACATCCTCGTCGCAGGACGGGCTTGCGACGGAAAGCTCGAAGGATTCCCGATGGGCCGCAGGCTTGAACGGAAATAAAACGGCGGCTGCCACGGTTTTGGAGAAACCGTCCCGTTGAATGGCCGCGTTTTTTCTGAACAATTGATTTTCAGGCGGGACGGATGAATTGAGCGCGGATGTGGCATTGATTTTTTATGAACATACTTCTCATCAGCCCGCGGACACCGGACACGTTCTGGAGTTTCAAACACGCCATCCGGTTCGTTTCGCGCCGGGCATCCATGCCGCCGCTCGGATTGCTGACGGTGGCCGCGATGCTGCCGCCGGAATGGGAACTCAAGCTGGTGGATTTGAACGTGGAAAAGCTAAAGGACGAGGACCTGCGCCGGGCGGATTATGTTTTGCTCGGCGCAATGATTGTGCAAAAGGATTCTGTGCGCGAAATCATGGCGCGGTGCGCGGCTTTTGGAAAAACAGTCATCGCAGGCGGCCCGTTGTTCACCACCGGGCACGAGGAGTTTCCGGAAATCCGCCACTTCGTTCTCGGCGAGGCCGAGGAAGCGATGCCGCAGGTCGTGGCCGACATGCGGAACGGACAGCTTCAGGCGATTTATCGCGCACCGCACCGGCCGGACATCACACGCACGCCGTCGCCGCGCTGGGACCTCATCAAGATGCGATATTACGTCACGATGTCCGTGCAATTCTCGCGCGGCTGCCCGTTCGACTGCGAATTTTGCGACATCATCGTGATGAACGGCCGCGTGCCGCGCACGAAAACCCCCGCGCAATTGATCGCAGAACTGGACGCTCTGCGCGAGCGCGGCTGGAAGGACATGGTTTTCATCGTGGACGACAATTTCATCGGCAACAAACAACGGACCAAGACGCTGCTGCACGCGTTGATCGAATGGCGCCGGCGCACGCGCAGCCGCATCGGATTTCTCACCGAGGCGTCGGTGAACCTTGCCGACGACCCGGAATTGTGCGCGCTGATGGTCGAGGCCGGTTTCAAAAAAGTTTTTGTCGGCATTGAAACGCCGTCGGTCGAGGCGCTGGCGGAATGTCACAAGGTCCAGAACCGGAACCGTGATTTGGTGGCCTCGGTGAAAATTTTGCAGCGCGCCGGGCTGGAAGTCATGGGCGGGTTCATCGTGGGCTTCGACAGCGACCAGAAGGACATTTTCAAGCGGCAGTTCGAATTCATCCAGCGATCCGGCGTGGCGACGGCGATGGTGGGATTGCTGACCGCATTGCCGCAGACGCGACTGTGGCAGCGGTTGAAAACCGAAGGCCGCCTGGAAGTTCAAAGCTCCGGCAACAACACCGACGCCGCGCTCAATTTCAAGCCGAAATTGAACCGCGACTTCCTGCAATCCGGCTACCGCGACCTGGTGAGGAAACTTTACGAGCCGGGTAATTACTACAGGCGCATCCGCACGTTTCTCAAAAGCCACCGGCCACGCGGTCCCCACCGTCGCCTGTCACGCGCGGACTTCATTGCCTTTCTAAAATCATCCTGGCTGCTCGGCGTGTGGCACCGGGGGCGCGTCGGATATTGGCGGCTGTTTTGGGGCACGCTCATCCGCCGTCCGCGCCAGTTTCCGCAGGCCATTGAGCTTGCCATACTTGGCTACCACTTTCGTCGCGTGGCAAAAGCGGTGTAAATGCGCCCGTTTGGCGTGGAGAAACAGCGGCAAGTTATGGTCATCATTGACCAATTGACGGTTAGCGGAGAAAGCCGGGCGCAGTTAGCCTTTAACAGTGAAAATGAATAAAAAATCGGACGCGGCCGGCACGATCTTGGAATACGCGCTGGAAAAATATCCTGTTTCACTCAAGCTCCGCGACGGCACGCCTGTCGTCATCCGTCCTTTTTGCCGCCGCGATGAAAACCGGCTGCATAAATTTTTACTGGCCGTGCCCGAGGAGGAGCGATTGTTCATCAAGAAACGCATTTTCGAACGCACCAATTTCCATGCATGGTGCCGCAATCCTGATTTTGAGGAAAACCTTCCGTTGCTGATGCTGCACGGTGAAAAAATCATTGGTGAAGCTACCTTGCGCCAGCGCCCCGGTGGATGGAAGCGTCACATCGGTGTCCTTACCATGCTGACACATCCGGATTATCGCGGACGGGATGTCGCCAGGATTTTAATTGCCGAACAGGTCGAGATCGCCGGTGCTCTCGGTCTGCGCAAGCTGGAATCCGAACTCAACGGCGAACGCAAGATCGCCATCCGCGCGCTTGAAGACACCGGCTTTTATCTTTTGATGCGCCAGACCGATTATGTGATCGACATGAACGCGGTTCCTCACGATTACGTTCTTATGGGGCTGGATTTGAGGGTGGAGGAAGAATATGCCGGAGTCGGAGAATAACGAAAACCAGAGCCGTTATGAACGCTACATTGAGATTGATTGAAAAACAAATCGCGATGTCGGACTTCAGAAATCGCGCGGGCCAATCCCCTTCTCAAAACGCCCCGGAGCCGGGCCGTCATGTGACGAAGGACGGCGCGGCTTTCGGCCCCTGTCTGTTCATTTCACGCGAATGCGGCAGCGGTGCCAGCCTTTTGGCGCAGATGGTCGGCGAGTGGCTGGGATGGAATGTTTTTGACGCCAAAATTGTTGATGAAATAGCGCAGGCCGCCAACATACACCGCCATCTGGTAAAAAGTGTGGATGAGCGTGTCCATACTTATTGGGAGCAGACCTTGCGGGAGCTTTTGATGGACGATCTGGCGGACAAAAAGTATTTACACCTCCTCAAGCAAGTGGTCACGGCATTGGGGTCTCACGGCAACGTCGTGTTTGTCGGGCGCGGCGCGCAGTATTTTCTTCCGACACAATGCGGATTGAGCCTCCGTCTGGCGGCGCCATTGGAAGCGCGGACGAAACGCATGGCCGAACAGATGAAATTATCCCTGGAAGAAGCGCGGTTAAAAGTGCGGAAGATTGACGCGGAACGCGCGGCTTTTGTCCGGAAGACATTCAAAAAAGACGCCGCCTCACCTCTAAATTACGACCTGATAATCAATACCGGCGAAATCAACATTGAAAGCGCTGCCAACATTGTGCTGGCTTCCATTCGTGAAAAACTCGGCGTCTGCCCTAAAAACCATCCTGTCCGGGGTTAGTGAAACAATGAAATCGAACTTATTCGACTCATACACCTCTAACGCTGCCCAAGTAGCAAGGGCGGTTTTTCCCAAGCCACCAAATCCCAGCAAGGATGTAATAAACGATTTAGGGTCTTCAAGCGCTTCCAAAATCCGGTAGTGGGGTCATTTGGCTTTTCAGGCCGTTTCGGGACATTTCCGCTTGCATCCAGCGAGTTTGGCATGAAATTGTTGGTTTATGCAGGTATAAGACAGCTTTTTCAGTTTTATTACTATCCTATCCTGCGACATAAGCGCGTTCTGCCCATGCGTATCGGTAGGAATGAAGCGAGATGCCTTTGATTTCCAAAAGACGGCAACGGCGGCAAAATTCAGCCGAACGGTCTTTGTCTGAAAGGCTGGCAATTTTAGGAAATAAAAATCCCTGTTGTGGAAGTTTTTTCAACAACGCTTCCAACGAATTGCCAATTTTAAGAAACGACCATTCCCCCGTTTTTTTGCGCTGATACGCAAGAACGCGCTCTTTCCAATTGATGTTTTCGGATGCCAGCAAAGAACAATCTGTTTGTGCCGCGCCGATGAGCCAAAGCATTTCGTAATAATGGCGTCTTTCATCATTCTTTTGCTCCGCTGCGATGATTTTATCGTGTTCCTCAATCGTGATACCGCGCTTTGGTTTCTTTGGAGTTTTCGGCCATTGTTTCGGCGTGATGATATGCCACTGCATCCAGCCATTGCCCAAAGCAAGATTATGAAGCCGGTGCAAATAATTGTTGGCAGCAGTCCCGCCACGCTTCAAAACAGCCTTCAAATCTTCGCTGGTAGTTTCAATGATTGGCTTTTTGCGGATGATGTCAAACGCCGTGGAATTTAATTCACGCGCATAACGCTTTTGGCTGACTTCTTTGCCGTGCGAACTCAATTCATTCATAGCCTCTGTCCAAGTGCGCGTTGCCATGTTTGGGTCTGCGTTTGCGATATAGACCTTGCCCAATTGAAGATTCAGGGCGGGAGTTTGTCGCGCCTGATTTTCAGCGTCCAAAATCCTTTGGGCTTGCTCTTTGTCGCTGGTGAACAGACAACGCTGTTCGCGTGTAGCGTTGTTTTGAATGTAATAATTCTCTCGGTCTTTCCGTTTGAACAGCCGATATGCTTTTTTCATGTTTTTTGTCATGTAATAAGCATACGAGAATTTTCGGAGTTCCCGTTAGGGAGCAGTAGGCGAGGCAGCATTGAGGCAGCGCGAATTGTTGCGGACTAGCGTGGCAATCCAATTTTTGCTGACTCGTTTGCTGACAATTGCCCTCAATCTGCGCTTCCCGCCTTGAAAACCCCTTGAAAGCAAAGGATTCTTAAAATGGCTCCAGAGGAAGGACTCGAACCTTCAACATCACGGTTAACAGCCGCGTGCTCTACCATTGAGCTACTCTGGAATCAAACGGGCAAGCAATCTACATTCCAGATATTTTCGCGTCAATGTTTTTGCGTCAGCCTGTCACAAGTGTTCCGACTTTTTCACCCAGAACCACGCGGCGCAAATTGTGCGGCTTCGAAAAATCAAAAACGATGACCGGCATCTTGTTGTCCATGCAAAGCGAAAACGCGGTCGAGTCCATCACCTTCAATTGCCGTTGCAACGCGTCGAGGTAGGTGATTTCCGCAAACCGCTTCGCCTTTGGATTTTTCTTCGGGTCGCAATCGTAAATGCCGTCCACCTTGGTCGCCTTCAAAA
>CAYPTV010000123.1:0-7798 GCA_964413505.1 uncultured Bifidobacteriaceae bacterium
CGGGACCGGAGGGTTGGCTGAAATTCTCAAGCGGCTGCCTTCAAGGGCGGTCTTGGTGTCGGCCACACCGTCAATCGTGTAATCCACTCTGAGCTCCTTGGGAAGACCTGCGGCAGGGTCGGCGCCAAAAGCCCCGTTGTCTACGTGGAAATTAAGCGTGTCATCATTCACCATCGCGGCGACTTTCTTCGTGACGTTGGTGGTGGTTGCCGGATCGGAAAAATTGCCATAAACCGCATTGACAATCACCAGCCTTGCCGGCTCGGCCCCAGCGGGGAGGACTGTGGCGGCAAGTGTGCAAAGACCGACAACAAGAAGTGCGATATAATTTTTCATAGTCTCTGTTTGAACAACGGATGCTGCGCCGAGTTGCCGCCTAACATAGAAAGCTGGGCCACCGCCGAGTCTGGCAGACGGCCACCGTCCGCGAACCGCGACAGCGAAACCCCGTAGCACGGGGCGGCCATCAGCTTTCGCCCCAAAGCTACAGCTTGACGGGACGGCGGCTGGCTCCGGCGACTTGTTAGGAGGCGTCAGGTGTGGCATCTAATTCAGCTCGTTGTTTCTCGCTTACGCATAATCCAAGGTATCCACAATCACGACAAACAAAATATGTCATGTCCCAGTTCGACACCTTGCTCTTTGGAAGCATCCAGCTTGGCGCAAGCTTGCTGGCGTCCATAAACTGGCCGGGGACTAGCTTTGTTCCTCTGCAACTCGGACAAGCTAACTTTGGCGATAATTTTTCCATAATGGTGTGATGATGCCTGACGCAGAAAGCTGGGCCACGCCGCCGGAACTGTCAATGCGATTGCGAGGCGCCGGCCGCGCAACTGCACAAGCCCCTGATGGCCGTGGCCATCAGCATCAGCATGAAATCCGGGCACTGATGACGCACCGGCATGGGCGAAATATCAATGCCCGTGACGCAGGGCCGAAGCATCTCTAGATGTATCTGCTGCGCCACAACCTGCGTTACGCCCGACGACCTGAAATTTTCCAGACATGAACTGCCTGGATTCAATGCTTCCACGATTTCAATTCCTCCTTCAACTTCTCCACCGGCAGGCCGACGACGTTGGTGTAGGAACCGGAAATCTCCGACACAATCAAATCGCCGTGTTCCTGGATGGCATAGGCGCCCGCCTTGTCCAGCGGGTTCATCCGGGAAAGATAATCGCCGATTTGTTCCGTGGTCATGGGCAGAAACGTCACGTCGGTGCTGATGGCAAATATGCTTTCGTGGTGACTGCGCAGGTGCATCAGACAGACGCCGGTGACGACCTGATGCGTCCGGCCCCGAAGCTCGGCCAGCATCTGCCTCGCCTGGCCGAGGCTGCCCGGCTTGCCGAAAATCTTGCGCTCCAGAAAGACGAGGGTGTCCGCGCCGAGCACGAGCGCGTCGGGGATTTTCTTGGCCACGGCGCGGGCCTTGCGATGCGCGTTAAGCTGGCAAAGTTCGTGCGGCGACAATTGTTCGTCGAAAATCTCCGTGGCGTCGCTGGGAACGACCTTGAATTCCAGTTTCAACTGGCGCAGGAGTTCCGCGCGTCGCGGCGACGCGGAGGCCAGGATGAGCGGCGGCAGTTTCACGAGGATAATTTAGGTGTAAATGGCGAATTGTCGAGCAGGTCAAATCATCCTCATCCTCATCGTCATTCTCGTCCTCAAATTTGATGTATGAGGATGAGGGCGACGATGAGGAGGATTTGCCGCTTGAAACCCGGCGCTTGAAACTTGAAACTCGGCGGATGCAAAGCGACCGCCGCATCGTCAACCTCGCGCTCATCGGCTTCATGGGCACGGGCAAGACTTCCGTCGGGCGGCTTGTCGCCGAGTCGCTGCACTTTGACTATCTCGACACGGACGAGATGATCCAGTCCGGCACGGGCCGCACCATCAGCGACATTTTCAAGACGGACGGCGAACCGGCATTTCGCGCGCTGGAGGAAAAGGTGGTCATGGAACTTGCGGGCCGCACGAAGACGGTCATCGCCACGGGCGGCGGCCTGCCGACGAACCCGAATAATTTCAACAGCCTCAAGGCGCACGCGCTCGTGGTCTGCCTCTGGGCCTCGCCGGAAAAAATCTGGGAGCGGGTCAAAAACCAGTCGCACCGTCCCCTGCTCCACGACGCGGACCCGCAGGCAAAAATCCGCGAGATGCTGGCCGCACGCGAACCGTTTTACAAGCAGGCGGACGTGCTGCTGAACACGGAATTGCGCTCCGTGCGCGAAGTCGCGCAGCAGATCGTCCACCAGTTCCGCCTCGCAACGTCCAGCCGGTGATGAAAGAAAAAATACGTCAGCGCGCGCTGGAGCTGGGCTTCGACGACTGCCGTTTTGCCTCAGCCGCCGCACCTGCAAGCGCGGGGCAATTCCAAGGCTGGCTTGCGGACAAACGGCATGGCGAGATGTCCTGGCTTGAACGCAATGCGGAAAAGCGAGTCGAGCCGCAGAAGGTTTTGCCCGGCGCAAAGAGCGTCATCGCATTGGCGGCGAGCTATGAAATCTCAAATTTCAAATCGCAAATCGCAAATCCAAAATCCGGCCTCATCGCCCGTTACGCGCGATTTGACGATTACCATGATGTCCTGGCCGGGCGGTTAAAGACGTTGACCAGCTATATTGATCTGGTGGCCGGCCGCAAGGTCCGCTCGCTGTGGTATGTGGACACCGGGCCGGTTTTGGAGCGCGACCTGGCGCAGCGCGCGGGAATCGGCTTTGTGGGCAAGCACACAAACCTCATCAGCCGGCGGCTTGGCAACTGGATATTTCTCGCGGAGATTTTGACGACGCTGGAACTGGAGCCGGACACGCCGGAGAAAAACCATTGCGGCAAATGCTCGCGCTGCATTTCGGCCTGCCCGACGGATGCCATCACCGCGCCGTTTCAGCTCGACGCGCGCAGGTGCATTTCCTATCTGACGATTGAATTGAAAGGTCCGATTCCGGTCGAATTCCGCCGCGCCATCGGCAACCGCATTTACGGCTGCGACGACTGTCTTGCCGTCTGCCCGTGGAACCGTTTTGCGCGCGAAGGCAAGCTGATGAAATCACACGCGCGAAAAGGCCTGGAGCAGCCGGATTTGATCGGATTGCTTTCGCTAGATGAAAAGAATTTCAAATCCCGGTTCAGCGGCTCGCCAATTTTGCGGACGAAACGGCGGGGGTTTTTAAGGAACGTCTGCGTTGCGCTGGGAAACACCGGCGATGACTTCGCGCTGGCCGCTTTGGAAAATGCTTCGCACGATTCCGAGCCGTTGATTGCCGAACACTCGCGGTGGGCGATTGAGGAGATTGAATCGCGCAGAACCGGACGATGACCGGATGGTTTTGCACGGGTTGAAATGGGAACTGCGCGATTTTTGGCAGGCTGATTTTGCTATTTGAAACACATGAGCGTAGTATGTTGCATATTGAATGAAACCAACGGTAACGCACGGCTTTGTTCAGAATTTTTTGGTTGTTGCCGGGGCGATGTTTTTGCCGTTGTTTGCCTCGGCAAACAACCCAGGCGGTTTTACAACCCTGGTGACAACACCCGTGGCAACCGGGACGGAAACGTTCAACGGCCACACGGATCATTTTCTGGACAACGGGATTCTGCGCGCGGAAATCACGTCGTCCGGCAGCATTGAATCGCTCAAATATCTCAAGCCCGGCGCCGCCGGGACGCCCAAGGCCAACGGCACGGAAACCGTCAGCCAGTCCGGCGTGAACTTTGGCAACCACACGGCCATTTATTATTACTGGTGGCCCGACGGCAACGGCGATTGTGTCTATCTGAACACGACGACCGGCGGCACGAACACAGACATCGCCTATCTCCGCACTTACAATCCCACGAAGGACAGCGTGGTGGCGGACGTCGAATTGCATTACATGTTAAGCCAGGGCGACAGCGGCTTGTATGCTTACCTGATCGTCCGGCACCCGGCGGGTTATTCGGCATACACCAATAATTTAGGCATCAGTTTCATCCAGGTGCTCTGGCCGACGGCGCACGACACCACGAATTTTCTCTGCGAAGACTCGTATGTGGACAATGACGTCAGGTATGGGCTGACGTTGAACGACGTTCACCAGCCGCGCAACGGGCTGCAACCCAATTTTTATGACAACTGGCACACGGCGGCCGTTCCCGGCATGCCGCAGGAAATTGTTCAATACACGACTGGCGTTTTTGCCGGCAGCACAAACGGGAAATATTCCTTCACGTTTGATTATCCCAAGCTGGGCACCTTTGGAATGGCGAGCGATACAAATCAAATCGGCCTTTGGTATGTCGCCGGCGGACATGAATACCAGCAAAACGGACCGACCGCGTGCGAGTATTCCGGGGGCATCGGCGGCATCATCACGTTCGAACCGCTCATCGCCCACTATGGCAACACCGGCCTCAACGTCAGCAGCAACGCGAACTGGACGAAAATATACGGGCCATGGCTGTTTTACATCAACAGCCAGACCAACGGCGCCGCCTGCTGGGCGGATTCACAGCAACAGGCCCTGGCCGAGAAACAGGCATGGCCTTACGCATGGCTGACCAACAGTGTTTACCAGGCAGCTAGCCAGCGTGCCGCCGTCAGCGGCAAGCTCGTCATCAACGATCCGCTGCGGCCCCAGGCAAACGCCGCCGGCGCGTGGGTAGGACTGGCCGCGCCGGATGACGGCACGGAAAACGCCACGAACAACTGGCAATTGCAGTCGGACGGCTATCAGTTCTGGACCCAGGCGGCGGCGGATGGAACCTTCACAATTCCGCCGGTGACGACCTTCTCGCCATACGGCACCAATGCGGCGTATGAATTGTATGCCTACTGTGCCGACACAAACGGCTCGGTTGGCGAGTTTGAAACCGGGCCGTTCACATTTGCCCCCGGAACCGTGACCAATCTCGGCACGCTCACATGGACTGTCCCGCATCAAGGCTCCAACGTGCTCTGGGAAATCGGCTACCCTGACCGGACCGCGGACAAATTCCGGCATGGCGAAGATTATGCCGTCCCGGCTTTGTGGCTGGATTTTGCAAACGAATTTCCAAATCCCATGACCTACACCGTCGGCGCCAGCAGTTACACCAACGATTGGAACTATGTGCAGGGGCCTTACCTGGTGAACGGCGTCACCAACAACATGATTTGGACGGTTCAATTCAACCTGCCAAAGCCGCCCGTGAGCGGCAGCCTGACGTTGAACACCGTCTGGGCCGGGGCCGCCGGGGCCGCCATCCAGGTTTTTGTGAACAACACCAATGCAACAGGCACGCCCTTCCGGGATTTTTACCCGAACGTGCCCGGCGGGGCGGACAGCCTCATCCGCCAGGGCATACACGACAAATACGGAATTGACCATACGCCAATACCCGCCGGCAAATTCGTGGCCGGAACCAACACCATCACCCTCGTCCAACGCCGCTCCGTCAGCGCCCTCGCCAATTACGCGATGTATGATTATGTGGATCTTGAACTGCCCACGCCAATGGTTCCCGCCGGCCTTGAGACCACGCCGGGCGATGGCAAAGTCGTGTTAAGCTGGAACGCCTGCGTCGGAGCCACAGGCTATTACGTTTCGCAATCCGCCACCAACGGAGGACCTTACAAAATCATCGGCGCGAACATCAGCAGCCTCACGCTCACCAACGCCGGGTTGACCAACGGCGTGGTTTATTATTATACCGTCATCTCCACCAATTCATTTGGAGCCAGCGATGTTTCAACTCCAGTCAGTGCCCGGCCCGTGTCCGGCTCGGTGCCACAGATGGGTTATGGCATCAGCTCCGGACAAATGACCTTGAACTGGCCTTCCAACCATACAGGCTGGCGCCTGCAAATGCAGACCAATGCACCGGGTGCGGGTATTGGCACAAACTGGGTGACAGTTTCAAGTTCCACCAGCACCAACCAGGTCGCACTGCCGGTCAACGCCGGTGGCGGCAGCGTTTTCTTCCGGCTGGTTTATCCCTGAAACGGGATGGAAAATTCATTATTACTTCGTGAGCCAGCGCAGGGAGTCGTTGAAGGCTTGGATGGTTTCGCGGCCGCGCAGGAAGAAAAAGGAAAGGTCGTCCTTGTCTTCGTGCAGTTCCTTGTAGCTGACCATTCCCGACTTGGCCATTGCGGAATAAATATCGGCGATGAGCGCCTCCGGCCTGCTCCAGACGGAAGGGAAAACGGTGGCGGGCTGGCCCAGCACGTCGCGCGCGCGGGCGAAGGCCTTGAGCATGAGGGCATCCCATGAACGTGCGATGCTGACGAGCAGCAGATTTTCCGGCAGAACTTTCATCGGCTGCCAGGTGTCCGGGTTTTCCGGCTCGGTCATCGGCGCAAAGAGCATTACGGGCCGGATTATGCCGGTGGTTGAGCTCTGATATTGCACGCAGGCTTCCATTGCATTTTCCAGATCGTACCGGCACGCTCACCTCCAATCAAATCAAAAAAAAATTTCAATGACGTGTCGCAAAAAGTAACCGGCGATACGCTCATCGCTCCCGCCACTGATGTTTATTTGAACGAATGGATTGAAGGCGTGCGTGCGCGCTCCAAGCCCGCAACTTTTGAACGCTATAATTCTTCCGTAAAGCTTTTTCTGGCCAGCCTCGGCGAAAAGTCGAAAAAGCCGATTTCCTCCATAACCTCCCGCGACGTGGAAACGTTTTTGAATTCACGACTGGCGGCCAAAGTTGCCCCCAAAACCGCAATTGTGGATTTGAAGATTATCAACATCGTATTTCGGAAGGCGGATAAATTTGGCGACATTGACAAAAAACCCGTCGCGGCGGTTCGACTGCCAAGGATGTCAGTTCGGAACGGGAAATATTTACCCAGGATGAAGTCGAAAAATTGGTTCGCGCCGCGCCAACCCATGAATGGCAGACGGTCATTTTGCTCGGCTACTTTTGCGGCGCGCGTTTGACCGACTGTGTGCTGATGAAATGGGAAAATATCCAGCCGGAAAAAAACCAGCTTGAATATGAGCAGAAAAAAACCGGCGAAATGGTGTCGGTGCCCTTGCACACAAACCTGCTTGAACACCTGAATTTTATTTCCACGTTTTGAACCAAGGGGTTTTTGTGTCCGAAACTCGCGGGCAAGGTTACCGGTGGCCGGCGTGGGCTTTCCGAGGGCTTCAAACGCATCGTGGTGAAGGCCGGAATTGATCCGATGACGGTCAAGGGAAAGGGAATCCGGAATTTTTCAAAGCGCTCGTTCCATTCGCTCCGCCACAGTTTTAATTCAGTGCTGGCAAATGCAGGAGTGTCGGAAGAAGTTCGCCGGAAAATGACCGGCCATGCCTCCCCGATGATGAATCAAAAATATACGCATCTGGAATCTGAAACACTGAAAAAAGCCATGGACTCATTTCCGGTGTTCGGCTCCGGTGCAAAATAATTTGCAAACAAAAAACCGGCACATGCTAGCAGTGTGTCGGCTTTTCGCGTTTTGCGTTACGCCCTTATGGCGCGGGGCGCTCAGCTTCGCTTGTATATTTCGCGGCGATTGCCGACGTAGTGAAGATAAATGCGGCCAAGTTTCAAATCGAATTCATAAAGCACGCAGTAGGCGCCGACACGAAGTTTGAATTCAGGGCGGCCTTGCAGCCGTTGGTGCTGGAAATTTTCCAGCCGCGTCCCCATTTCATCAATCTTGCGCTGCACCGTTTCGCGAACGCCGGAAGGCAGGCTGTCAAACGCCTTTGTAAATGTGGGCGACCAGATTTGGAGCGCAGCAGCCACGATTCATTTAGGGAAACGCTGAATTAATCCATTTGTATTGGTTTCGTAGCGACGCTGGGGC
>CAYPTV010000124.1:0-7780 GCA_964413505.1 uncultured Bifidobacteriaceae bacterium
TCATCGCCAGGTTCGCCATCGTCTTGTCATACATCGAATCCTGCGGCACGAGAAAAACTGTCGGCGTGTTTTTATCAATCAGCGCAATCGGGCCATGCTTCATCTCCGCCGCCGAATAGCCCTCGGCGTGGATGTAGGAAATCTCTTTAAGCTTTAATGCCCCTTCGAGCGCAATTGGAAACGTGTAGCCACGCCCGAGAAAAAAGAAATCGTCCGCCTTCGCATATTTTTTCGCAATCTTCTTCAGCGAATTGTTTTGCGCGAGAAGGGATTCAATCTGTTTCGGCACGGCTTCGAGCGCATGCAAAATTTCCAGCGCGCGCTTGGCCGGGAGATTGCGCATCCGCCCCAAATGCACGGCCAGCAGCGACAGAACGGCAAGCGTGGAGACAAATGCCTTGGTCGAGGCGACGCCGATTTCCGGCCCGGCGTGCATGTAAATGCCGCCGTCGGATTCGCGGGCGATGGTGCTGCCGACGACGTTGACGATTGCCAGCGCGCGGTGGCCGCGCCGCTTGGCCTCGCGCAGCGCGGCGAGCGTGTCGGCGGTCTCGCCAGATTGCGAGAGCACGAGCAGCACGGTGTTTTTCTCCAGCGGACAGTTGCGGTAGCAAAATTCGTGCGCGAACTCCACCTCGACCGGGATCTGCGCCAGTTCCTCGATCAGATATTCGCCGACGAGCGCCGCGTGCCAGCTCGTGCCGCTGGCGGCGATGACGATGCGGTCAATCGAACGCAGTTCCGACACGCTCATGTTCAGCCCGCCGAATTTCGCGGTCGCGCCCTCCGCGTCCACTCGCCCGCGCAAGGCGTTTTCGATGGTGCGCGGCTGCTCGTAAATTTCCTTGAGCATGAAGTGCGCGTGCTTGCCGCGTGCGGCGTCCTCCTGCGAAAATTCCAGGTTGCTGATCTGGACCGTCGCGGTGTCCGTGCCGAGATTCAAAACGTCGAAGCGTTCGCTCGTCACGGTCGCCACGTCGTAGTCGCTCAAATAAACGACCTTTTTCGTGTGCGCGACGATGGCGTTGGCGTCGCTCGCGAGAAAATTTTCGCCCGTGCCGATTCCGATGATGAGTGGCGAGCCGCGCCGCGCGCCGACTATCGTGCCTGGCTGCCCGGCGCAAATAACGGCGAGTCCGTAGGTGCCGATGACTTCACGCAGCGCATCGCAGACAGCTTGCGTTAAAATGTCGTTGGCAGGGCGCGTCACTCCATGCGCGCCGTTTTCTGACTTGCCATGATTCGGCGCGCGCGGAGCGACGCGCCCTGCCTTTAACTTTTCGTAATGATCGCCGATCAAATGAGCGAGCACTTCCGTGTCCGTGTCGGATTTGAAAGTGTGCCCGGCTTTCAGCAGGCGTTGTTTTATCGCATCGTAATTTTCAATGACGCCGTTGTGGACGACGGCGATTTTGCCGGATTGGTCGAGATGCGGATGCGAATTTTTATCCGAGGGAACGCCGTGCGTGGCCCAGCGCGTGTGGCCGATGCCGAGATTTCCAGCGACCGGCTCGGATTTCAGCAGTCGCGCGAGGCCCTCGTCAATTTTTCCCTTTTTCTTGCGGACCAGCACGCTGCCTTCGTCCAGCAACGCCACGCCCGCGCTGTCGTAGCCGCGATATTCCAGCCGCCGCAATCCTTCGAGCAGGACGGGCGAGGCCGCCTTTTTACCGACGAATCCGATGATGCCGCACATAATTTCGTGAATCGTTAAATTGTTACATCGTGAATCGTTGCATGGTTGAAACGGTTTAACGATTCACGATTCAACGATGTAACGAACCCAAAATGCATTCCGCCGCTTTGTCCAAATCGTCCACGATCACGGCGCTCGCAAATTTGCCCGCCGCCGCGCGCTCGGTTTCCGCGCCGTAGCCGGTGCGGACAAGCATGCTCTTTTTCACGCCCGCGTTCCAGCCGCATTCCAGATCAATCAATTTGTCGCCAACCATGAAACTTTCCGCCAGGTCCAGGTCAAATTCATCCCGCGCGTCGAACAAAAATTGTGGCGACGGCTTGCGTCCGCGGCTCGGCCTGTCTGGCGCCTCGGGCGCAATGTAAATTTTCGCGAACCGGATTCCGTCCCGCGCAAGCTCGTTGCACAAATGCTGGTTCACCTTGTCAACGTCGGCAAGCGTGAAGTAACCGCGCCCGACGCCCGATTGGTTCGAGACAATGAACAGCTTGAAGCCGGCGGCGCAGAGTTTTTTCAGCCCGGTGCGCGTCGCCGGAAAAATCTCAACGTCCTCGGGACGGCACAGATAATTCCTTTCGGCAATCATCGTGCCGTCGCGGTCGAGAAACACGGCCCGGTTCATGGGCAAATTGTGGTTGGTTTTTGGCAAGAATGGAATTGAATTTATTTCCGGGTTTAAGCATCCTTTGACGTTCTCTCATTCAACAAGCAACAAAAAAATATTATTCACATGAGCAAAGGCAGACTAGGAATTTTGGTCGGAGGCGGCCCGGCGCCCGGCCTCAACGGCGTCATAGCGGCGGCCACCATCGAAGGCATTAACCAGGGCTACGAGGTCATCGGCTTCCGCGACGGCTTCAAGCACATTTCGGCTGGCGACACCACGCAGATCAAGCCGCTCGCCATCCGCGACGTGCGGGACATCCATCTTAAGGGCGGCTCCATTCTCGGCACGGCGCGCACGAACCCGACCAAATCCGAGGAGCACATGAAAAATCTTTTCACCGTGCTTCACAAACTCGGCATCACCGCGCTCGTGACCATCGGCGGCGACGACACGGCCTTCTCCGCCAGCGTCGTCCGCAAGCGCAGCAACGGCGAAATCAAAGTAGCGCATGTTCCAAAAACAATTGACAACGATCTGCCTTTGCCGGGGACCGCGCCCACGTTCGGCTACGAAACTGCGCGGCATTACGGCGTGCAGCTCGTCCGCAATCTGATGGAAGACGCGCGGACAACTTCGCGCTGGTATCTCATTATCAGCATGGGCCGCGCGGCGGGGCATCTCGCGCTCGGCATCGGCAAGGCCGCCGCCGCCACGCTCTCCGTCATCTCCGAGGAATTTCGCGGACGCCCCGTCACGGTGGACGAAGTCTGCGACATCATCATCGGCTCCATCATCAAGCGCAAAGCCGAAGGCTCGCAATACGGCCTCGTCGTCCTCGCCGAAGGATTGATTGAATCGCTCGGCGAAAAAGGTCTTCTCGCCGCGATGCCCGAAGGACAGCTTGAACGCTTCGGCAAAATCATCCGCGACGACCACGGCCATCTCCGCCTCGGCGAAATCGAGTTTGGCCGCCTCATGAAGGAGCTTTTGACCACGCGCCTTGAAAAGCTCGGCATCAAGATGACCTTCATTGACAAGGACCTCGGCTACGAACTCCGCTGCGCCGACCCGATTCCCTTCGACGCCGAATACACCCGCGACCTCGGCTATGCCGCCGTGAAATTCCTGCTGTCGCCCGCCGCCGACGAATACGGCGCCATCATCAGCTTCGTGGACGGAAAGATGAACCCTCTGCCGTTCGACGACATGCTCGACCCCAAGACCGGCCGGATGCAGAACCGCAAGGTCAACGTGGACGGTGAAGCCTACGAATGCGCCTGCGCCTACATGATCCGGCTGGAGCGCGAGGATTTCGAGGATGCTCGGCAGCTCGGCAGGCTCGCCGCCATCGTCAACATGACTCCCGAACTTTTCCGCGCGCGTTTCGGCTATTTGGTGAGTTTGAAATAAAATTCCGCCGCCCGTCACTATTTTTGCGGGGCCAGATTTGTAATGGTTCCGTCGTTCAAGTCCGGGTCGAACGCGCGGGCTGGTTCCGTCGTTGACGAGTTCGCGCCATTCACCCAAAGTCCGCCGGCTTGCTCCGGCGTGAGCGTTGCCGCAGGGTTGAATTTTCCACCGGCCATGTAATTGAGCAGCGAGCGGCGCAACTGCAATAATTCGGAACCGCCGCGCTCGTTGTCCAAGTTGATTGCCGACACCAGTAATTTCCCCGCGCCGAGCCGGCACTCGAAAATCACGCCGAGTTTCCAGTTGCGGTTCCAGTCGTCAATCGCCCAGACAATTGGTTTCAGTTCGCGCGGTGCGGCGGTCAGGTTCACCGAGCGAACGCCGTTGATGAGTTGCGTCCATTGCCAGTCGCAATTTTTGTCGGTGGGAAATTCCGCGAGCGCGGGGGAATTCGTATCGCAGAGCAGGCCGAGCATCGCGTCAAATCTCGCCGAACGGTTCGCGGGCGGGCGCACGGTCATCTGGATGTTCCAGAAAACGGGAACGTTTCGCATCGGTGGACATTTTGAGGGATCAAGGTCATTTGCTCCCGGCATGAAAAGCACTTTGCCGCCAGCGGCAAGGTTCGTCATGGCTTCGCTCCAATTGTGTGTCACCAAAACATTGGCCGGCGTGGCCATGCTGACTTGCGCCGGATAGAGCCAGAAATTCCAGTCGTTTTGGAAGTGTCCGTTATCGGCATCAATATTGGCGACCAGTTTGTATTGGGCGGGCGCGGGCAATTTGTCGAGACCGACTATGAAGTGCAAATACTTGCCTTTGAAACCGACGGGAATATCGGTGGGATCACTCGCTGGCATTGTCTCGACAATCTTTCCATTTCCATAAACGATTTCCCAGTGGGTGGCTGCATTTGAAAGTGGCCCTGAACCGAATTGCGCGACACCGATATCCGCCTCAATCTTTTCGTCCGTTGTGAACACGCGCTTGTTGAGCCACGCCAGCGGCACGACCGGACCGCAGAATTTTCTGAATTCCGTCGCCGTCACGTAGCTCTTCGGCTCCCAGAACGCATCCACGACGCCGATGAGCGCGGTGCCCTGCCCAAGATAATCGTGCAGGTCGAGAAGTTGAAAACCGGAAAGTCCGGGCGTGCGCAGGTTCGCCTCGATTTCTTCCTTGTAACATTCCAACTGAAAACGTCCCGACGCCCACGCGAACTCTTTGTCCTCGTCCAGCACGCCATTTTGTTCGGCGATGTATTTGAAGATGTCGTAATTGCCGGGCCTCAAATAGCCGGTGAATTTCGCAATCACATCGAAGTCGGGATACGCGCACCACTGGCCGACCTCGTGCGAAAGGACAGGAATGTGGACGTCCTGAAGCGCGGCGCTGTAATCGCCGCCGAACCAGCCGGAGGCGTTGCGCAGATCGCCGCCGGTGAAACGGACGAGCGAGGCGTATTGCGCGCCGCCGTTGACCTGCGACGGATCGGACCAGCCGGTGCCGGCGGAGTAAAGCCGGCGCGGATCTTTTGCGTAATTATCGGCTGCCCATTGCGGCGTGAAGCGCGAGTAATTGCGCGGCTCGTTGCTCGGCGAAAGTAGGATGAACGACGGATGATTGCCGTAGGCTGCGAGGAGCCGCGCGGTTTCGTCGTTCAGCCATTGCTTCATCACCGGGCTGCCGAAATCGGCCCAGAGGCCGCATTCCGGCTGGAGATAAAAACCGAGTTCGTCTGCGGCCTCGAACGCGGCCTCGGGCGGACACCACGAATGAAAACGCATTCCGTTCAAGCCATAATCCTTGCAGGTCTGGATGATTTTTTTCCACGACGCGACATCCATCGCCGGATAACCCGTGAGCGGGAATTCGCCGCCGTCATGCGTGAGCCGCAGGTTGACGGGGCGGCCGTTGATGAGAAGGTTTTTGTCGTTGCTCGTGATTTCGCGGAAGCCGAAAATTACAGTTCGAGAATCATTCGCTGAATCACCAGTTAGAAAAACATCAATATAATTGAGCGTTGGATTGAATTCATCCCAAACTACAGGGTTTTCAGGCAATTGTATTTCAAATGCAAAGGTCGTTTCATTTGTGGTCCAAACCACGGAATCACTTCGTAATGATGTTCTCCTACGGCGGATGGCGGTTGGCTTGTTCTGGTTCATCGAAAAGTCGTAAAAAATCTGCAAATCACCTTTGCCATCTGAACCGGACGTGTTGCCGACTTTAATTTTAACGAGCGCAGATTTATTCGTGACGTTTGGAAAAACTTGCACATCTTCAATCCAAACCGGCGATGCAGCCCGCAATTCAATTTTCCCCACGATGCCGTTCCACGCCGCGCCCAGCCCGTCGGAAATGCTGTGCGAATCCACCAAGTGTCCGGCAGCCGGCAATTGCAGTCGGTTGTCCACGCGGATGGTCAGGCGGTGCTTGCCGGGCGTCAGCATGCCGAGGTCGGTGATTTGCGGGGCAACGAGACTGTCGTTGGCGGGAAATTCCTTGTCGTCCACCCAGACCGTGCTTTTCCAGTGCGTGCGTTCGAGAAACAGCGTGAAATGTTTGCCGTTCCAGTTTGTCGGAATATCAACATCGCGTTGATACCACGCCGCGCCGAGATAATGCTTCGGCGGCTGCGAAAGAAACGGCACCTCCACATGGCCCGGCTGGGAAAAACGGTCGCGCAGAGCTGCGGGCTGAATCTTCCACCAAGCTTCACCGAGCGTCAACACCCACGGCGTATCCGTGCTGATGTCGTCGCCGTAGCCTTGCGCCTGAAGAATGCCGGGAAGCTGGATTTTGTCCGGCAAATCCTTGGCGAACCATTGCTCATTCGTGCCGACGTCATTGCGGTCAAGCGCGAAACGCCATTCGCCGTCGAGCGGCATGGTTTCGGCGGCGCGAAGCTGGGCGGTGAAAATAAAAATGGCGGCGGCCAAAAAAGTTTGCAGAAAAGTGCAGTTCATAAATCAAAGGAATTTAGCTTGAAGTGGAACACGCCCGGACAAAAACCGCAATTCACTTTTTGGCGGCGCGGAGCAATCCGGCAATCAAACCGTCCGTCGTGTGTTCTTTCGCTTCGAGCGCAGGTTCAAGATTCAAAGCACGAATCGCTTTGCTGGTTTCAGGGCCGATGGAGGCGATTTTCAACTGCGGGAATTGCTTCAACAGCTTCGGCAGATCAAACCGGACATGAAAATGCTCCACCGTCGAGCTGCTGGTGAACGTCACCCAGTCCGCGCCTTCCGCGAGCAGCCGCAGGCCCGCGCCGGTGCGATCCTCGGTCTCAGCCACGGTTTTGTAGATGGCGATGTCGTCCACGATGGCGCCCATTTCCTGAAGCGCGTCCGGCAAATCCTTGTTCGCCACCTCGGCACGGAGCAGGCACATCTTGACATTCTCGATGTTCTGGAATTTGACGAATTCCTCGGCGATCTTGCGACCGATGAATTCCTCCGGCTGCAAGTCCACCTGCAAATGCAGCTCGCGCAATTTCGCCGCCGTGGCCGGGCCGACCGCCGCGATGCGCGCGCCGCCGATGTCGCGCATGTCGTGAAAGCGCTTGAAGAACAAATCGAAGAACGCCGTCACGCCGTTCGCGCTCGTGAACACCAGCCAGTCGTAGGCGTTCAATTCCAGCAGGCAATCCACGATGGCGTCCTTTTCCGTCGGCAGCGTGAGCCGGATGGTCGGCACTTCGAGGACATCCGCGCCCAGCTCCGCCAGCCGCTTCGCGAACTTCCCCGCCTGACCCGTGCGCCGCGTCACGACAATTCTTTTTCCGAACAACGGCAGGTTTTCAAACCAGTTCAATTTCCCGCGCAGCTTCACCACGTCGCCGACGATGGTGAGCGCGGGCGGCGAAATCTTTTTCTCTTTCGCCAGCTTTGCAATCGTCGCCAGTGTGCCGGCAACCGATTTCTGTTTGCCGAGCGTGCCCCATTGGATGACGGCCACCGGCGTCTCCGGTGGCATTCCGTGCGTGATGAGCGATTTCGTCCAGTCGCCAAGATTTTCCGTGCCCATGAGCACGACCTTGGTGCCGGGGATTTTGGCAATCTGTT
>CAYPTV010000125.1:0-3396 GCA_964413505.1 uncultured Bifidobacteriaceae bacterium
ATGAAAACATGGCGGGAAATTTAACCGCCAGGACGCCGCGGCACAAAGTTTTTTGAAAGAATCAGGTCGTTTTTTCCGAGCCAGACCGGTAAGGTATGAGCCTGACCATGACATTGCCGACGGAAGATTTCATTCCGACGCGTTACAGCCTGTTGAGCCGGTTGCAGAACCGGGACGACCAGGACAGTTGGAAGGATTTCTTCGAGACTTATTGGCGGCTGATTTATTCCATCGCGCTCAAATCCGGCCTGACGGAGGCCGAGGCACAGGATGCCGTGCAGGAGACCGTCATTTGCGTCGCGAAGGACATCGAAAAGTTCAAGCACGACCGGTCACTCGGTTCGTTCAAGGGCTGGCTGCGAAACCTGACCCGCTGGCGCATCGCCGACCAGTTGAGAAAACGCGAGCCGGTGGCGGCGGCGGAAAACGCCTTGTCTGCCGAAAATGTTGACATGTCCGGGCTGACAGAAATTTCCGACCCGGCAAATGATACCCTTGAAAAAATCTGGGAGGAGGAATGGCGATCAAATCTGATGTCGGCGGCGGCGGAGCGCGTCAAGCACCGCGTCCGGGAGGAACACTACCAGATGTTTGATTTGAATGTGATGAGACAATGGCCGGCCAGCAAGGTTGCCGAGGCGCTCGGAGTCAACATTGCGCAGGTTTATCTCGCCAAGCACCGGATGCTGGCATTGATCAGGAAGGAAGTCCGTTTGCTTGAAAAACAATGGTGACGGATTGAATAAAAATGTGACGGAAGCAGCGATCATTCCAGTGGTTCCCGACCACGAACTGCTGCGCCTCATCGGGCGCGGCAGCAGCGGTGAAGTGTGGCTGGCCAGAAACGCCATCGGCTCCTGCCGCGCGGTCAAAATCGTGCGCAAGGGAAACTTCAGCCGTGGCCAGCCGTTTGACCGCGAGTTTGCCGGCGTCCAGAAATTTGAACCCGTCTCGCGTTCGCACGACGGGCTGGTGGACATTTTGCAGGTGGGCCGCAATGACGCCGCCGGATATTTTTATTATGTGATGGAGATCGCCGATGATGTTCGCATTGGCCAGAATCTCAATTCGGAAGAATACACCCCGCGGACCCTTGCGTGGGATCTCGACCAGCGCGGGCGGCTGCCCATCGGCGAATGCGTTCGGCTGGGCGCGGCGATTGCCTCCGCGCTCGGCTTCCTGCACCGGCACGGGTTGATTCACCGTGACATCAAGCCTTCCAACATCATCTTCGTGAACGGTTTTCCAAAGCTGGCGGACATCGGGCTGGTCACCGACTTGTCGGAGGCCGGCTCGCGCATCGGCACGGATGGTTTTATCCCGCCGGAAGGCGCCGGGTCGGCACAGGCGGACATCTACTCGCTCGGCAAGGTTCTCTACGAAATCAGCACCGGCCACGACCGGAACGACTACCCGGCATTGCCCGAGCCGCTGGGCGAGAGCGCCGAGGACCGGGACTTGATCCAGTTCAATAAAATTGTTCTGAACGCCAGCCGCGCCGACTATTCGCGGCGCTATCAATCCGCCGAGGACCTGCTGACCGACTTGCTGTCATTCCAATTCAGCAAGCACAATCCTCGCAGGAAAAAAGCCCGCGACCGCCTTGAAAAGGCCATCAGCATTGGCGGCCTGATTTTCGGCTTCGGTGTGATTATCACCCTGCTTTGGCGACTCATCTGGATTTTGAATCACACGCCGTGATTTGTGGTTTTCGGTTCAGATTTCGGGTGGAATCCGGACCTGGAAAAATTTAAGATTTTTGAAAGAACCGGTCTTTTGCCTGCGAGCTGTGGGTGGAATGAATATGTTTATGAACCAATCAACCTACTTCCAGCGCTCCAACCAAAGGTTGTTGGAGCCTCAAAACCAAAGCCGCGCCTTCACCCTGACCGAACTGGCGGTGGTGATTGTAACCATTGCCGTGCTGACGGCGCTGGTGCTGCCGGCACTGGCTGGCGTGGCCAACAAGGGAGGCCGGGCGCAATGCGCCAACAACCTCCGCCAGCTTTATGTCGCATCCATGATGTATGCCAATGAATACCGGGGCTGGCTGACACCATGCACCGTTGGGGCCGGCAACAGTGGCGGGAGGGTCAACAACTTGGCGTTTTTAGATTATACCCTGTATGTCTACGAAGGAACGGCTAATGCACCAGTTCCAACCAACGGCACTTACAGTTCTTTTTCAAATCTTGGGTATCTCTACAGGAATGGTCTTGCCGGCAATGGCCTGATTTTTTTCTGTCCCGATCGGTGGGGCATGCAATATGGTGCCAATAATTTCCTGCCCTTGTTGTCGGCCAATCTGGCGTTTTCCGGTGGACAGGGGGTTGTCATGTCCAGCTATGCCTTTAACCCGCGAATCGTTGGCGCAACCAACGCCGTTCAAAACATCGCCCGGCGTTACCAGAAAACCAGCGACTTGGATCCGCACAAATTATTTGCCGTGGACTTTTTCGCTAGTGCCGGCGGCTCATCATTCAGCCCTATTAACATGCCGCATTTTCGTGAAGGCGGTTGGAACGTGCTTTTCACCGACGGCAGCGTGCAATTTTCACGGAATGTTGCGGCAAACAATTTGATTCAGAATTTTGTGGACATGGAAACGGCATCAGCAAATGAACAGGCGGACCAGATTTTTAACTTCCTTGAGCTAGACCACTAATCACGAACTGCAAAATCATGAAAACCAACCGTCCTGAAAAATGTATTAAACGTAGCGCGGGGCGACTTTTGAGTTTAGCGCTGCTGTTACTTGCCGCGCAGGTTGCACACACGTCCGCGCAGGTTGAAATTCACGCATTTCCCAATCCTGACTTTTTGCCTGCCGGTCTGGTGCAGGGCGCGGATGGCAATTTCTACGGCACCATGCATCAAACCGGTCCATCCGGCAACGGCGCGGTTTTCCGGGTGGCCACCAACGGGGTGTTCACCAAGCTGGTCTGCTTTAGCGGCGCGAACGGCATGGATCCGAAATCCCGTCTGACCTTGGGAACGGATGGGAATTTTTACGGGGTGACACAATCGGGTGGCGCAAATGGTGCCGGGACGGTTTTTCAAGTCACTCCCACGGGCGCTTTTACAACGCTGGTTTCGTTCGCGGGCACCAATGGCTCTTCACCGTTTGGCGAATTGGTGCAGGGCACGGACGGCAATTTTTATGGCACAACCCAATCCGGCGGCACCGGCGGCAGCGGCACGGTCTTCCAAGTTACATCTTCCGGCGTGCTGACGACGCTGGCTTCATTCACCGGCGCGAATGGGGCGACGCCGTGGGCGGGACTGGTTCAGGGAACGGACGGGAATTTTTATGGCTCGACGCAATCCGGCGGCATCAGCAACCGGGGAACCATTTTCCAAGTCACCACGGGTGGCACGCTTACGTCCTTGGTTTCA